>CAILKW010000291.1 GCA_903834845.1 uncultured Bacteroidia bacterium
TGTCACAAAATTCCCTTTACCCATTGTAAATTCAGGATATAAGTACCTTTCAGACAGAGGGAAGTACTCGTTTAAACTTGTACCCGCTTTTACGGTTACGGGTTGGAACTTCTGTGCGAACAAACTGCCACCAATACAGACAATAAGGCAAATAACGAATATTTGGTTTTTCATTTTGAGAGTTTTTGCAACACTTATTTGAATGTTCAAAGATACAAAATTTTGGGGAGTTGTAATTTAAAGATAATTTCAGTATTCATCATTTTCATTTTTATTGCACCTAAAATTGTAAAACAATTTGCTACTTTTGGCTCTGTAAAATAACAATAATCAGGATATAACCTATGAAGAAAATCCGTCTGTTCCTGGCTTCATCCTCTGAACTTTTGGAGGAACGAAAAGAGTTTGAGCTTTTTATTAACCGCAAAAATAAAGAGTGGCACGACAAAGGTATTTTCATTGATTTAATTATCTGGGAAGATTTCCTCGATGCTATGTCGAGCACACGCTTGCAGGACGAATACAACAAAGCCATTGCCGAAAGTGATTTGTTTGTGATGTTGTTCTGTACCAAAGTGGGAAAATATACTAATGAAGAGTTTGACTTTGCATACCACCATTTTATGAAGAACAATAGACCGCTGATATTTACCTACTTTAAAGATGCACCCATTACGACAGGTTCTGCCAATAAAGATGATATCAGGAGTTTATGGGCATTTCAGGAAAAGCTGGTTAAATTGGGACATTTCTACTCAACGTATAAAAATGTCGATGGGTTGAAATATCAATTCAATGGTCAGTTGGAGAAATTGGCAGAGAAAGGATTTATCGGTTTGAATGAACAGGGAAAAACTACCAAACAACCAGTCATTCAAAAAATTAACAAAGCTAATGTCACAGGCAACAACAATATAGTAATTCAGGGCAGCAACAACAGCAATATCAAAATCCAGAATGCTCATAAAATCAACAATATAGGTCATATTGATAATGCCAATTTCTCCTGAACCATTTTTAGTAATATTCTTAGTGAAACCTTTGTGGCTTCGTGACTTCGTGGCATAAAAATTCGCCACTAAGGCACAAAGACTCAAAGATACACAAAGCCTTAAAAGGTTCTTATATTATATTTTGTAATTATCTTATTTACAATACAATCAATGATAAAGAAACAGACCACCAATCCCGATGAGATACTTTCTGAATTGAAAGACAGTAACATACAAAATGTAGTTACCCAAACGGGAGAAAAAATTTACAATTTTGACAACATTACCAACGCTACATTTCAAGCCAACTTACAACAGGCCGAGTCCAAAATTCCCCACCACCTCACCGAACCTCCATTTATGCCCGAAGTGTTCTTTGGACGGGAATCTGATTTATTAGCCATTAAAGAGAAATTGTTTTCGGGCGATAATATGCTCTTGTTGGTGAACGGAAATGGGGGGGTAGGAAAAACTTCACTTGCTTCAATTTATTACCATCAATACAAGGAGGAATATGCCCATGTAGCGTGGGTGCTAAGCCAGAAAAGCATCTGTAACGCCCTATTGGCTCTGGCAGCACCGCTGAAACTCACCTTTGAACCAACGATGCCCGCAGAAGAACGGCTAAAATTATTATTGGCAGCAATGGCTAACTTGTCTGACACCTGCCTATTGGTAATTGACAATGCCAATGAAATAGACGACCTGAAACAAAATTACCAGGACCTGCGCCGTTGTGAAAATTTCCATTTGCTGATTACAAGCCGTATCAATCAATTTGAAAAGGCGAAATTTTACCACATAGAAGGGTTACCATTTAAGGAAGCCTTACAGCTCTTTACCGAATACTACCCCAAAATTATGGAAGCCGAAAACCACCTTTTTGAGCAAATCCATACCGCCATTGGGGGCAACACATTGGTTGTGGAGTTGTTAGCCAAATACCTGAACACTATTAACGTTTTTAAAACCAATTATACCCTTGCCGGTTTATTGGCCGATCTGCAAACAAAAGGTTTACTGGGACTTACCACTACAAAAAAGGTGGCGACCGATTATGGAACTTACCGCGAAGAAAAACCGGAAACCATTGTAGCTGCCATGTACGATTTAAGCGAGATCACCAATCCTGAAAAAGATTTGCTCTTCCTTTTTGCCATCCTCCCTGCCGAAGCGATTGATTATGATATGGTTGCACTGTTGACTGGTAACGCTCCCGGTCTGGATGATAACCTGCTCCTTCTTACACAAAAGGGGTGGATTGAAAGAAACAATACCACCAACGAATTCAAATGTAACCCTTTGGTACAGGAGATTGCCAAAAAGAAAAATCCTAAAAAACCGGAAGATTGTGATACAATTATTGATGTCTTGAATGAAAAATTAGTTTTTCATGATGTTTTAAAAAATCTTAATTATCTTGAAGTTGCCATATTTTCCCGTTATGCAGAAGCAGTCGTAAAGAGTTTTGAGAAATCCAACCATAACTTATGTGTTTTAATGGAACGGATTGGAAATTACAATCAGAACATAGGGGATATCGAGAAAGCATTGAAATTCTTCAATTTAAAATCAACCTCCATTTTAGAACTTTATGAAGCTAATCCACAGAGTGAATCGTTGAAAAACGGACTGGCGATTTCGTATTCAAAATTAGGGGTCATCCATCAAGCGATGGGTCATACTGAACAGGCACTTAAATACTTTGAAAACTACAATCAATTAAAAAAAGAACTTTATGAAGCTAATCCACGGAGTGAATCGTTGAAAAACGGACTGGCGATTTCATATCAAAATTTAGGGGACATCCATCAAGCGATGGGACATACTGAACAGGCACTTAAATACTTTGAAAATTACAATCAATTAGAAAAAGAACTTTATGAAGCTAATCCACAGAGTGAAAACCTGAAAAACGTACTGGCGATTTCGTACCAGTATTTAGGAATTATCCATCAAGCGATGGGACATACTGAACAGGCGGTTAAATACTTTGAAAAATTAAATAGTTTATTTTTAGAACTTTATGAAGCTAATCCACGGAGTGAATCGTTGAAAAACGGACTGGCGATTTCGTATTCAAAATTAGGGAATATCCATCAAGCGATGGGACATACTGAACTCACACTTAAATACTTTGAAGATGAAGTCAGGTTATTTTTAGAACTTTATGAAGCTAATCCACGGAGTGAATCGTTGAAAAACGGACTGGCGATTTCGTATTCAAAATTAGGGACCATCCATCAAGCGATGGGACACACTGAACAGGCACTTAAATACTTTGAAAATTACAATCAATTAAAAAAAGAACTTTATGAAGCTAATCCACGGAGCATTAGTTTATATGAGGGTTTGGCCATATCTTACTATAAATTAGCAATGGTTTATAAAGCTAAAAATGATGATAAAAATGGACTAGCAAATTTTGCGGAGGTAAAAAGAATCGTTGGTTATTTAGCGGAAAATTTTCCACAAATCCCAAAATATAGAGAAATGAAAAAAGTTGAATATTAGACTATGTGCCTATGTGTTTTACCTATGTACCTATTGTGTTAATTTTTTTTAAACACATAGTCACATAGGAAAATTTAAACATATATGCACATAGAAAAAAAACCACATTAGGCACAATAGAAGAAGAAAAAAGATTAAAATGAACTTTGTTAATAAACTATGTGCCTATTGTGTTTTAACATATACACCTATGTGTTAGGTTTTTTTTAAACATATATGCACATAGAAAAAAAACACATTAGGCACATAGAAAAAATAGATATAATAATAAAGCGGATATATGAAAACGACCACAAGCGTTACAAAAGGCTTCAAAAACAAAATTATAATCCTATGAATAAAGTTGATTCTATACTACTATCATTAAGGCATTTAATGTATCTGCCATGTTTGTTTCTTTTAATTTCCGGTTCAGCTCTTTTTTCACAAAACCAAAAACAAACTTTTTCAGAACCTTCATTAGATCAGATTTTTACCAATCCTCCCGTATCAACCAAACCACATGTCTATTGGTATTGGATCAGCAACAATATTTCAAAAGAAGGAATCAGGAAAGATCTTGAGGCAATGGCGCGTATCGGGATTGGTGGAGTCAATATTGCACAAATTGGTTATAAAGATTCGCCAATTGGGAAAGTGCCCATGTATAGCAATGAATGGTGGGATTGCATGACCTTCGCTATGGAAGTGGCTGCCCGTTTGGGTATTGAAGTAAACCTCTTCAATTCACCTGGTTGGAGCGGAACAGGTGGTACATGGGTTAAACCGGAACAAGCCATGCGCTATTTAGACATTCATGAATACCACGTAAAAGGCCCTCAAAAATTTGTGATGCAGATGCCAAATTACGCATCAAAAGAACGCGTTCCACAGTCATCACTTTCTTTTCAATATGAGATTGATAAGTCCAAATTTAAGTTTCAGCAGGTGGGAGTTCAGGCTTTTCCTGCTCCAAAAGGAAGTAACGATCTGATTTCTTCCGGACAAGCTGTTATCACTTCAACCCCTAAAATAGATGGTATTGAAGCAATGTTCGATGGTGATGAAACCACAAAAACCTCCATTTACACATTGCCTGTAACCATAGAATTGAGTGTGAAAGAACCCTTTACCATTCGTTCTTTTGAAATTGTCCCGGCAGATATTCCTTTCAATGCCTGGTGCAAGCTGGAATATAAAAACGGAAAAGGTGAATGGGAAAAAATACTGTCACGCAGAATAAATCGCAACGAAACAAGGATTATAGCTTCCGGTTTTTTGCCGTTTGCACCGTTTTCACAAACGTTTCCTGCAGTAAGTTCCAAATTTTTCAGGCTAACTTTTTCCGAAAATGAAACTGCCTCCGCATCTGCTACAAATGGTTCAAAAAAGGAGGAAAGGGGAAGGATTGCCGAGATAAAACTATGGGGAGCAGCACGTATTAACAATTATGGCGAAAAGCAATTGGCCAACAAAGCCGCTTACGAAAAAAACAGTCCGGGAACTGTTCCTCCCATCGAAAACGGGTATGCCATTAAAAAGGACGAAGTACTTAATCTTACCTCAATGATTGATTCCAAAGGCCTGTTAATCTGGAACGTACCCGCCGGAGACTGGATTATTCAACATTCGGGTATGAACCAGACCGGTGTTCAGATTCATCCTGTTCCCTCGTCCGAGGTGATGGGTTTTGCTGCCGACATATTGAGCAAAGAAGCCATACAGTCGAGTTTCGATTCCTATATTGGTCAGATTTTAAAACGTATTCCACCCGAAAAACGAAAAACACTTACCAAAATAGTGCTCGACAGTTACGAACAGGGTTCTGCCAATTGGACTGATGGTTTTGCGCAGAAATTTCAAGCCGTTTATGGATATGATCCGATGCCATGGACACCGGTGCTGAAAGGACATATTGTTGAAAGTCAGGAACAATCTGAAAGGTTTTTGTGGGATTTGCGCAGATTGGTAGCAGACCTGATTCCCGAAAATTTCTCAGGAGCCATTCAGGAACGGAGCAGGCAAAATGGTTTGAAGCTTTGGCACGAACCTTATGCCGGTCATGGCTTTCCCGGAGAATTTTTCAATCTTGGAAAATACACAGATGTGCCTGCCGGTGAATTTTGGGTAACAAAATCTCCCGGAGATCACTTTTCAACTTGCAGGGCAGCATCTTCGGTTGCAAATGTTTATGGCCGCAATATTGTTTCGGTTGAAGCTTTTACCTCCGGCAGTAATTGTTTGTACAAAATGCTTCCGCGTGATCTGAAAACGTATGGCGACTGGGCTTTTGCTCAAGGGATAAATCATTATACTTTTCATGTTTCGGTTCTTCAACCTAATGACGACAAGCCCGGAATAAACACCTGGTATGGTACCGAGTTTAACCGGAACAACAACTGGTTTCAGGATGCAAAATCTTACATAGATTACGTCAAGCGAATATCTGCTCTTTTACAAAGAGGCAAGCGACAAACCGATGTGGCTATATACATCGGTGATGATGTGCCCTGCGACAAACCCACGCTGCCTTATCCCTTGCCTCAGGGTTATGACTTGGATTTTATTAATTATGATGCAATCATCAACCTTGCAAAAGTTGAAAATGGGCTTCTCGTTTTGCCATCCGGTGCATCGTATAAAGTATTGGTACTGCCAAAAAGCAGTTTTATGCGCCCGGAATTCCTTCTGAAGTTAGAGCAGTTCGTTAAGGAAGGACTAATCGTTTATGGTCCGAAACCACTGCAATCGCCAAGTCTGAAAGGCTTTCCGGGATGTGACAATGACGTACAAACCATTGCTGACCGTCTTTGGGGAAGAATAGACGGGAAAATTGTTTTATGGAATAGTTTCGGAAAAGGCAAACTATTTTTTGGTCATACCTTAGATGATTTTTTCACCAAAGTTGGATTAGCACCTGATGTGGAGATGCCTGCCGATTTTGTATTTACTCACAGAAAGGAATCAGATACAGATATTTACTTTATTGCCAATCAAAAAAGCGAGCAACGTAACGCAAATATTTCTTTCAGAATTGTAAACAAACAGCCTGAACTTTGGGACGCACTTTCCGGTGAAAGAATGATACTTAACAACTACATTGTTAAAGACGGACGTACAATTGTTCCTTTGGAGTTTCAGCAAGCCGGATCCTGTTTTGTTGTTTTCAGAAATAATTTAGCACCGGCGAACAATAACATGAAAAATTTCCCTGTTTACTCCGAAGCGCAATCCATTTCCGGTAAGTGGAATGTGCGATTTGCAGGAAATGTTAAACCGCCCTTTTACAAAACTTTCGATCAGTTGGCAGACTGGACATCCTTCAATGACAAAGTGATCAAATACTTCTGCGGAAAAGCAACATATTCAATCAATTTTACTTTCTCAGGACAATTGACAGACAATTGGTACATAAATCTGGGCAGAGTGGAATCTTTGGCTAAAATCAGGCTTAATGGCAAAGATATCAGTACTTTGTGGTGCTATCCTTATCGGGTAATGGTGTCTGAA
>CAILKW010000292.1 GCA_903834845.1 uncultured Bacteroidia bacterium
AACATTTCTCCTGATATTGTAATTGAGCCAACCTGCGGAAAAGGAAGTTTTATTATAGCATCACTGCGTAATTTTAATAACATTCAATATATTTTCGGTGTTGAAGTCTATAAACCATACGTTTGGGAAACTAAATTTTGCATAATTGATTTTTTTCTTGACAACCCAAACTCAAACAAGCCCGAAATTTCAATAAATCAATGCAATGTATTTGATTTTGACTTTAAACAAATAGCTGAAAAATTCCCGGCAAAAGACATCCTGATAATTGGAAATCCTCCGTGGGTGACGAATTCAAAATTGGGGAGCCTTAATTCAACGAACCTTCCGAAAAAAACAAATTTTAAAAATCATACCGGTTTGGATGCGATGACCGGAAAAGGCAATTTCGATATTGCAGAATTTATCACTTTGACAATGATTGAAACCTTTCAAAATAACAGTGGCCATTTAATGTTGTTGGTTAAAAATTCGGTAATTAAAAACCTTATTTTTGACCAAAACAAAAACCGTTACAATATTGCATCTATTGAGAGACAATGTATTAACAGCAAAAAAGAATTTAATGTTTCTGTGGAAGCAGCATTGTTTTATTGTCAATTAAACTCAGTACCAACTTATGATTGCAACGAATTTAATTTTTACGACAGCCGTACACCCAATTTAAAATTTGGCTGGCTGGCTGATAAGTTTGTTTCAAACATTGACACTTACTTCAAGACAAAAAATATTGACGGAGTGTGTCCTTTTGTTTGGAGGCAGGGCTTAAAACACGACTGCGCATCAGTTATGGAATTAGACAAAGTAAACGGACATTATGTGAATGGATTATGTGAAGAAGTAACCTTGGAAGATGGATTGGTTTATGGTATCCTTAAAAGTTCCGACCTTAAAAACACGGTAATTAAGCAAACAAGAAAGTTTACAATCGTTACCCAAAAGAAAGTCGGACAAGAAACGAATTACATTAAAACTGATTATCCTAAAACATATCACTACCTGACACAACATCAAGCAATATTTGATTCCAGAAAATCAAGTATCTACAATAACAAGCCATTGTTTTCAATCTTTGGAATTGGCGACTATTCATTCAAACCTTATAAAGTTGCTATTTCGGGCCTATATAAGACATTCCATTTTACCCTTATTCTTCCACAGGACAACAAGCCCGTAATGCTTGACGACACTTGTTACTTAATAGGTTTTGACAAAATTGAATTTGCCGTTTATGCCTTAATTCTTTTAAATTCAGATTGGACAATGAAGTTTTTGCAGTCAGTAACCTTTTCAGATGCCAAAAGAACTTTTACAAAAGACATTTTAATGAGAATTGACCTATTGGAATTAGGAATAAAAATCAATAAAAAAGACCTTGACAAGGAATTGATTAGGTTGAACGAAAAGTATGGACTCTCTTTATCATTAGAATTATGGGAAAGTTTTATTGGTGAAATGACTCCGGTTAAAGAAAGACAAATGAAACTCTTTGGATAAAACAAAAGAAACAAATATGAAAACAAAATTAGAATCACGCCGTAGCTTTATTGGCAAGACAGCAGCAACAACCGGATTAACAGCATTAGGAATCTCAGGGATTTCAAGCGAAGCGCAGGCTCAGTTCTCCGTTTCCGGGAAGTTACCCCGCGAAGTCTGGATTGCCACAGTTTCGCAAAATGGTTTAAGTACCGATAACTCTGCACAAATGACGGACAAAATACTGGCTCTTCTTAAAAGATCTCTTGCTTACCTGCCTGATATCGTTTGTCTTCCGGAGGTATTTGCTACATCAAATATAAAACCAATTAAAACTTTGTCCGAAAAAGTGGATTCTTCTGCCATCGCTCTGAAACGGTTTTCAGCTTTTGCAAATGAAAACAAGTGTTATGTAATTTGTCCCGTTTATACATCCCAAAATGGGAAAATCTTTAACTCGGCCGTTTTGTTTGACCGAAAGGGTGAGCAAATGGGTGAATACCATAAAATACACCTTACCGAAGATGAGATTGAAGATGGTATGAAACCCGGGTCTTTGGAACCACCAGTTTTTGAGACTGACTTTGGAATCATCGGGATTCAGATCTGTTTCGATCTATTGTGGGATGACGGGTGGAAATCCTTGAAGCAAAAGGGAGCTGAAATTGTTTTCTGGCCATCGGCTTATGCAGGAGGGGAAGTGGTGAACGGTAAAGCATGGATAAACAAATATGTTGTCGTTTCGAGTACCCGGAAGAATACTGCGAAGATTTGCGAGTTCACGGGGGAGGTTGTCGCGCAAACAGGAATTTGGGATCCTAACCTGATTTGTGCACCGGTAAACCTTGAGAAAGCATTTCTGCATACATGGCCTTTTTGTCAACGTTTTGAAGAGATCAGGGCGAAGTATGGCAGGAAAATCAGGATTACCAACCATCACGAAGAGGAATGGTCGGTTATTGAAAGCCTTTCACCTGATGTGTTGATCAAGGATATTCTGAGGGAATACAACCTGAAAACTTTTGAACAACATGTACACGATTCGGAATTGGCACAGAAAAAAGCCAGATTATGATTATTTTGTTATTTTATCAACTAACTTATTATTAGAAATTTAGTTTATATCGGACATCTTCACAAATGAATTCATTTTTAAGATCAGAATTTCTTTATATTTGTACCATCTCACTTTAGGATTTGCAATTTGAAATAATCCGGGTGTCGGTTATACAATATGCTTATATTAATTTCATTTTGATTAAATTATGGAGATTTTCTTTACCGCTGAAGCATGGATCGCGCTTCTCACACTGACTTTTCTCGAAATTGTTCTTGGAGTTGACAACGTCATATTTATTTCAATTGTGACAAATAAGCTACCGGAAGCTAAGCGGCAATATGCCAGACGTTTGGGATTGGGAATCGCACTCATTTTCAGGGTTTTCCTCTTAACAATAATCTCGTGGATGACAAAGAGCATGACTGAACCGTTATTTACGATTTTTGATATTGGGTTCAGTATCCGTGAATTGATTCTGCTCGCCGGCGGTCTGTTTTTACTTGCAAAAAGCACTTCTGAAATTCACGCAAAGATGGAGAATATGAACCAAGGAAATCATTCGGGAGGTGGCGCGGTGTTATCAAAGGTAATCATTCAGATTATCATGTTGGATATCGTTTTCTCCTTCGACTCAATCCTAACAGCAGTTGGTTTAACCCGTCAGCTCTCAATTATGATTCTCGCTGTGGTTATCTCATTGTTTATCATGATTTTCTTTGCCGACAAAATCAGTAAGTTTATAGCCAATCATCCTACGCTCGAAATTCTTGCTCTCTCGTTTTTGATTCTTATTGGTTTTATGCTTGTGTTGGAAGGTCTTCATGTTGAAGTACCTAAAGGTTATATTTACTTTGCAGTGTTTTTCTCGCTATTAGTCGAGATGATAAACATGAGGGTTCAAAAGAAACATCATCCTGTTGTCCTGAATCAAAGCTTAGAAGCCGGGATGCTTGATCGGAAAGAATAAATAGTAACTAAGAAAATTCAACAAATTTCAAATTAAAAATTTCATATATGAAAAATTCCGTCAGACTTATCAATTATTTGATGTTTAGTATTTTGTTAGTAGGTTTTATCTCTATCGGATGTTATGGACAGGAAGAGTATAAAGATCCTAAAAACAAGGCGTTGAACGAAACTTATCCCGGTGGTTCGTTTTATGAAGTTCAGAATTTTGCTGAACCGGTTAGTAAAAAACTACCAAAAAATATCATCCTTATGATCGGCGATGGTATGGGGATTGTGCAAGTCTATTCTGCTATGACCGCTAATGGCGGACATCTGTTTCTTGAAAATTTTAAAAAATGTGGTTTTTCAAAAACCTATTCATCTGATAATTATATCACCGACTCTGCGGCTGGCGGTACTGCACTTTCTGCGGGCATTAAGACTTATAATGGAGCTATAGGAGTTGATCCTGAAAAAAAACCTGTTACTAATATTCGTGAATTAGCCGAAAAGAAAGGTTTGATGACTGGTCTTGTCTCTACTTCAGCAATTACTCACGCCACACCCGCTTCATTTATTGCTCATGTTGATTCAAGAGGAAGTTATGAGGATATTGCGGCCGATTTTCTGAAAACCAATATTGACGTATTTATTGGTGGAGGAGTAAAAAACTTCGAAGAACGAAAAGATGGAAAAAATCTTAGTAAAGAATTAAAAGATAAGGGTTACCAAGTTTTATACAAAATTGAGGATATTCAGAATGTTAAAACCGGAAAACTGGCCGGGCTAACTGCACCCGAGCACAATATACCTATGCCTGAACGGGGTGAAATGCTGGTTCCTGCAACACAAACTGCAATCAACATACTTTCGCAAAGTACTAAAGGCTTTTTTCTAATGGTTGAAGGTTCTGAAATTGACTTTCTGGCACATGAAAATAAAACACCGGGGGTTGTACTCGAAACTCTTGATTTTGACAGAGCAATTGGTGCTGCACTGAAATTTGCATCTTCAAATGGCGAAACTTTAATAATTGTTACTGCTGACCACGAAACAGGTGGAATGACTCTTAATGGCGGAGATTATACAACAGGCAAAGTGGTAGGTAAATTTACAACCGGTTCGCATACAGGAGTGGCCGTTCCGATATTTGCTTTCGGGCCGGGTTCTGACCAGTTTACAGGCTTTATGGAAAACATTGACATAGCAAATAAAATGATGAAACTCTTAAAATTGAAGTGATTATAAATATATTCAGGGATTTTTTATGAACTTCTCCACAGCAACCCGGTTTAATCGCCGGGTTTTTTGTTCCGGAGGTTTCCTACGTTATTTCCCAAAGGTTTTATATTTGTGAAAAATATTATGGATTTGGAAACTCTGATCATTTAAAGTAAAATAAAACAGCTATGAAAAAGTTAAGCATTACTGCAATAATAGAAAAAGATCCTGAGGGTTGGTATGTCGGACAGCTTGAAGAATTTCCCGAAGTTATTTCCCAGGGCAAAACAATTGAAGAGCTAAATACAAACTTAATCAGTGCTTTAAATGATTTGATTGAGATTCAACGAGAATCCACACTTGCACAATATAAGGGTAAAAAAATAATCCGCAGAAAACTGACCTATGTTTGATGAAAAGAACTGAGTTTTTAAAATATCTCAAAGACAACGATTGTAGTTTAAAACGTGAAGGACACGACCATAGTTGGTGGGAGATTATATTAAATGGCAAGCATGCACATGTTGCACGACATACCGAACTTTCAAATATTATGTGTAAGAAAATTTGTAAACAGTTAGGGATTCCACCTAAAAAATAACCCGGTTTATCGTTGGTTTTGTTGTTCCTAAAGCTCTCTAAGAATATTTTCCAAAAGTTTTATATATCCGGATCTCTGAAGTATATAATAGATTAACAGCATATTAGATAACAATTTTAATAAAATTATTATCCTTACTTTCGTTGCGATATGACAACTATTACAACCACTATTTCACATTGATTCCCGATGTAAAGTTCTTACATTTGGTGTTCGCTAAACTTATGGCACGATGTTACCTTCATAGATGAGTGCCAATAATTTCATAAGAAGCGGATGTTTTGAAATAATGTCGTTGTATTTCATTTAACCTTTATTAGAAGGGCTTTCAGGTAATCAAGATATTGCAGATACTTTTTAATTATCACATGATAGCGGGTATATGGAACAATTTACTGTAAGTTCAGATCTCCAAGACTATCGCAGATTAAGATGCGAATGTTTTGTAATCCAGCAGCAAATTGGTATAAGAATAATAGGTTTCTGTCTGGTTTAGCAACACACATAATTCTTTTACTGCCTGATTTGCCCTTAGTGCAGATAGAGAATGTAACCTAACGATAAGTTTATGGTTTTGATAGTCAGGTATCATATCTGCATCACTTGAAAATATTTCTTTCAATACCATGCGCCCATCTTTGTTGGTATCTTTATAGAATTCCGAAATGATTCCCAACAATGCCGATTCAACACGATAGGCAAGCATCAGAACTGCATTTTTTCATTTTTTACCTTCGCGCTTTAGTTTGTTATATCTTAGATCTTCTGGCATTTCGGATATATTTATTCTGGAAGGTACTTTCACCCTTTTTTCCAGTGGGTCATTGATGATGACTTTATACCCACTTATCTGATCAAAAAGGGAAGAAATTTTGACAATACTTTACATCAGGTGGTCATGATTTGTCACTAGGCTATCTTCCATTTTCTTATAAATACCTGCTTCAATCCGCGCTTTTTTCTCTCTGGTTTTCTTTCAAAAGATAGGTAAGCTTATTGTATTAAGGGTTTGGAATGGTTCGTTTTTGATCGACCGGCTCTGTTCCATATTCAACCATCCGGTCAAAATCAAAGTTTTCGATCATGTAACGGAAAAAATTTTCAGATTTCAACTTTTCATTCAATTCTGCAGTAATGACCATCAACGGAAGTCCTGTTTGGTCATTTATCCAATATTCGGTAGTGCCGCTTAAGCAAAGCTTTTCCCATGACACAAACCTTTTGGGCATGTTGGCTTCATCTCCACGATAAACCAACACATGACCATCAATATAAAAAAAAATCCGGCATTGTTCCTACCCAAAAGTGCAACAGACATGAATGAAATTCGTCTGTTTTCGTCTGGACAGTGATCTGATGGATCTTCGTCCTGATATAACCCACTTCGGGGATAGGGACCAAGCCTAATAGTTTGCCCAGTTACCCTGATGACTGGTTTTTTTAGTTGTTCGGGATTTTTTATCCGGCACAAAGCCATAAAACATAAGATCAAAACAATATGGTGCTACCCATAAAAGCCAAGTTTAAAAGGCTTAAAAGTTTTGAAAAACAGGTCGAGCCCTTGCGACATTAATGCGGGGATACAAAACAATACCCCGGTATTGAGGACACTTTCATGATGTTCAAACAGGCTCGGTGCATATTCTTGCAATCCGGTCACAGCCAATCCGCGCTCTTGTTCCCTAGTTGCAGCTATGCCGATCCCATCGGCCGCTTTGGCATCTTCACAGCTCCTCTCACTGCGGGTCTTTGCAGCATTTACCTCTGTATTATGTTTTTTTTTAATCGGCCAAGACTTATCGCATATCTGATGCTGCCCTCTGATATCCCTTCACCTTTGGCTATGGAATAGGCACTTTGACCTTGATCAAGCTTATGCTGAATACGTTCCAATACGTTGGGAAGTAATTTATGGCTCCACCCATGACGGGTATGCTCTTTAAAAAAAGCACGGTCTCCTTCTTCGGATAGTTTATTCTTCCTTATGCGAACGCTATCAAGTGATACGTGAAAAGTATCTGCAATATCTTGATTACCTCACAATCCTTGTAAAACAAGGTTGGAGATATTTTAACGAAACTTGTTCAGGTCGCCCGACTCTAATGAAAATATAGGCACTCCGCTGTGAAGATAATATACGATGCCATTAGTCTCCCGAATTCCCAACGTAGGGGTTATCATTCGGGTATCCGAAGAAAATAGTGGTAATAATAGTTGTCACGGCAACAAAAATAAGGGTTTTTATTCTATGACAACTATATCATAAGTTGCAAATAATCAATTATAAGATTAGGAAGTCTGATTTTATAAATAAAGATTTCAATTTTCTTTATGTTTTAAAAATCAAAGTTATCCAACGGATTTTGTATCTGAGCCAATCCTCTATTGGTAATAATTGGTCACGATGGTTAATATTACAACCTCATTACTATGGAGGAAAGTAGGTTAATTGAAATAAGGGTGTTGAATCATGACAAATCTTATTTTCCTTTATTCTTAACCTTGGAGGGAGTAAAAAAACTCAGATACTAACCTATGTGCCTAATTTGTAAACCTATGTACCCAAGTGTATAAAAAAAAATTAACACAATAGGCACATAGGTAAAAACCACAGTAGGCACAATAGAAATCCCAATTCATCTTTTTATTGGGTAATAAAATCAATCCTGAAAATCCGGGGGTTTTTTTCGCGAATAAGTTTCCTTACCTGCAATTCAATGTTTTTTCAATCCTTGTTTGACGATAGAATGTGGGAGTAAAAGCTAAAAAAGACCTACAACTACTGCTGTAAGTCTTTTGTTTTTGGGTGGGCCCAGCAGGGCATGATCCTGCGACCCCCTGATTATGAGTCAGATGCTCTAACCAACTGAGCTATGGGCCCTCAAAATCCATTGTTGAATTTCGGAGTGCAATACTAATCATTTGTATTCTATTTCACAAATGTTTTTTTTAAAATTATACTTGCGGAATCACTTTTTGCAGAATATTTATCACATTGTGAACATTCTGACCAAAAACCTTCAGTATCTCCTCCCACGAAACAGGAGTTTCATCATCTTTCCAACTATCGTAGTCGGTTGCCATTGCTATTGAAGCGTACGGAATCCCAAGTTCATTGGCCAGAATACACTCCGGCGCAGTACTCATGTTTATCATATCACCACCCCAAATACGGAACATGCGTGATTCCGCACGTGTCGAGAATCGCGGCCCTTCGATTGTAATAATACATCCATGGGAGTGAATAGTTAATCCAAGTTCACGCCCAGCCGTTATTAGCTTTTCTCTCAGGAAATCATTAAAAGGATCTGCCATTGGGGTATGCTTCATTACATTAGGTTCAAATTCCTTAAAGAAAGTAATTTCCCTGTGACGTGTAAAGTCAATAAACTGATCGGGAATAACAAGATCACCTCTGCCAATATTTTCACGAAGACTTCCACATGCTGTAGTCGCAAGAATATGTGAACATCCTAACTGTTTGATTGCATATAAATTGGCGCTGTTATTGACCTGCGATGGCGGAATAGTGTGGTCTCTCCCATGTCGTGAAAGAATTGCAACTTCCACGCCACCGATTGTCCCACAATTAAAATCAGAGCTTGGATTACCATAAGGGGTATCCAAAGTGATTGATTGTGCATGTTGGAGAATTTCTGGTTTTTCGAGGCCTGAACCTCCTATAATTGCGATTTTTGTCATTGGTAAACAGTTCTATTTTTGATTGGAATTTCAAAATTGCTGAATTTTTAATGTTCTTACAAAGCAAGAATTATAAGGGTGGCTTCCTTAACACTTTTTCCGAAAGAGATTATTCCATCTTCGTGACCACCCATGACAAATACCTTTCTGGCAATTGTTTCAGAATAAGTCATGATACGCACAATTTCATAAGCCATCTCCGGAGTACCATACTCTACTTCCATGTCGGTTGTAGGGAGTATTCCTATATATTTTTCCCAGAGTTGATGATTATGAATATGGACAACGGATGCTATTTCGTTGTTCGCTGAATAAATTGCAGCATGGCTCATTGATTCGGCTGAGGCTTTTATTAAACCTCTGCACCATATTGAGTTTGCCTCAGGTTCGCACCGTTCAACCAATGGATAATGAATTTGTTCGAGTTCGGGTATTCCTCCCGTAGCAGTACCTGAGATATAAAATTGATTGCTTCCGGGAACACGAACGGAGATATTGCCGTAACCAATTCCGTCCGCGTAGGCCCCAATTAAACATTTAAGCCAAAGCTCGTTTCTCCAGAAATTCAACGGTTCATAAAGTTCTGAAGGAATTTCAATCTTTTCGATTGTTAGATGACAATCGAATTTTACGGATCCCTCAAGAGGGAATGGATTACTCATAATAATGGTTTAAATTTGAATACTTTAAAAATTAATTTGTTAACAATTTTATATTTTCGTTTCTCACCTACACTATCTTTTCAGGAAAAAGTCGGGTGATATCAGTGCTGTTTGCTTTGCAAATTCCACGTTCAGTAATCAAAGCTGTGATAAACTTTGCCGGTGTTACATCGAAACCATAATTTGCCACACTCGACATTTCGTTGATTATTCTTATTTTCGTGACTTCTCCTGTTTCAAGTTTACCTTCCATAAGGCAAACCTCTTCTGAATCTCTTTGTTCAATTGGTATTTCACGAACTCCATCTTTCAAAGTAAAATCAATTGAAGTGGAAGGAAGTGCTACATAAAAAGGAATATTATTGTCGAATGCTGCGAGCGCTTTCAGATAGGTACCAATTTTGTTGGCTACGTCACCTGTTGAAGTTGTTCGGTCGCTGCCTAAAAGACAAAGATCAACCATACCATGTTGCATCAGATGTCCGCCGGTGTTATCGGGTATTACAGTGTGAGAAACTCCTTCCTGCAACAATTCCCAAGCCGTCAAACGGGCTCCCTGATTTCGGGGTCGAGTTTCATCTACCCAAACATGAACCGGAATTCCCTTTTGAAAAGCCTTGTAAATTGGTGCAGTGGCAGTTCCCCAGTCTATACATGCTAACCACCCTGCATTACAATGTGTAAGTATATTGACAGGCTGACCGTTTTTTTCTTTGCTGATAGCTTCAATCAGTTCACAACCATAATTGCCAATTGCTTCAGACCAATCTATTTCTCTTAATTTCATTCGATTAGCTTCTTTGAAGGCTTTTTCACAAACCTCCTCTTTTGATGAACAAACTTCAAGTAAAGCCACCATCTCGTCAATAAGAATGGTTAGATTTACTGCCGTTGGACGTGCTGATTTCAAATATTCAGCCGATTTTATCAAGCGGGGTCTCCAATTTTCGTCAAAATCGTTTATCAATCCAAGATAGATCCCAAATACGCCTGTTACACCAATCAAGGGTGCACCGCGAACAGTCATATTTTTGATTGCATCAAAGGCATCTGAAACCGTTTTAAGATAGACGAAATCAAATTCAAAGGGTAGTTTACGCTGATCAATTACCTGAACAATACTCTTATTATCTGGATGTACAAAAATAGTATGATAGTTTTTTCCGCTGATTTTCATGTGGAATGGGTTTAAATAATATTCAGGATTATCTTAGATTAAATATCGGTTATCAGTAAAAAAAGCCATCTCAATCATACTTATGAGATGGCTTTTTTAAAACTATCTTTCAAATAAAACTACTCTTTGCTGAATGCTGCATCGAAGGCCAAAGTGCTTGGAGAAAAGTCTTTCTTTTTCACGAATTCGCATGATTCGGCTGCACCCATTTCGCGATCCATGCCACTATCTTCCCATTCAACCGAAAGTGGGCCAGTGTATTGAATATCGTTAAATGCACGGATTATCTTTTCAAAATCAATTTTGCCACGTCCAACACTTCTGAAATTCCAGAAACGGCGGTTATCGCCAAAATCAACATGACCTCCAAATACACCTATTGTTCCGGGTTGATCGTTCCAGGTAACATCTTTCATGTGGGCATGAAAAATCCTGTCGCCGAATTCGTAAATAAATCTCACATAATCAACTCCTTGATAACCAAAATGGCTTGGGTCGAAGTTGAACCCGAAGGCTGGGTGGTTGTTTAAAGCTTTGAGTGCTCTTTTAGCTGTTTCGATGTCGAAGGCTATTTCGGTTGGGTGTACCTCAAGTGCATATTTAATTCCCATTTCCTGATAAGCATCAAGAATTGGAATCCACCGTTTTGCGAAATCCTGATAGCCTTCATCTAATGTCTCCTGCGAAACAGAAGGGAAGGAATAGAGATATTGCCAGATTGAACTGCCTGTAAAGCCATTTACTACTTTCAATCCCAGACGTTTAGCAACTCTGCCTGTCTCAATAATTTCGGCGGCTGCCCGTTGACGTATTCCTTCGGCATCGCCATCGCCCCAAATATAAGCCGGAAGCATCCCTTTATGGCGAAGATCAGGATTATCGCAAACAGCCTGCCCAACCAGATGTGTCGAAATAGAAAACAACTGGAGATCATACTTTTTCAGTAAGGCAAGTTTGGCATCGCAATACGCCTGATCGGCTTTATCAACTTCGATATGGTCGCCCCAACAGGCAAGCTCCAAACCATCATATCCAAAAGATTTAGCTTTCTGAGCTACGGTTTCAAGGGTCAAATCTGCCCATTGTCCGGTAAAAAGTGTTACTGCTCTTTTCATCTTATTATTATATTTGAATTGTGTTTATTCTGCAAATTTTACCCATTTCTGTTCATCGTTATAGCCTGCTTCTACCACAGTATCAATAAACTGCATACCTCTGATACCATCTTCAACAGTAGGGAAGTCGAGCCATTCTGCTTTTGGTGTTTCTCCATTCATTTTTGCACGAACTGTAAATGAAAAATTACGGTAAATATTGGCAAAAGCTTCAAGATAACCCTCCGGATGGCCTCCTGGCGTGCGGGTGTTATGTTTTGCAATGTCACTCATATAGCCCGACCCTACACGTACAACTTCCATAGGTTTGTCGCTCCATTTAACTAATAGTGTATTTGGTTCGTGCTGTAACCACTCCAAACCACCTTTGTCGCCATAAACCCTTAATTTGATGGCATTTTCTTCACCGGCTGCAATTTGAGTTGCAATTAAAACACCTTTAGCCCCATTGTCGAATCTCAGGAAGGCAGCTCCGTCATCATCGAGCAGTCGTCCGGGTACGAATACATTAAGTTCTGCACAAATTTCAACGGTTTTAAGTCCGGTAACATATTCTGCCAAATGGTGTGCGTGTGTTCCAATATCACCCATACATCCGGCTTTTCCA
>CAILKW010000293.1 GCA_903834845.1 uncultured Bacteroidia bacterium
GACTCCGGCAAATTCAGGGTCGGCGGTGTGGCCGTGATGATCGACAACTTCGCAATTCCGGCTGCAACAATCCGTGGGTTATTCGATTGTGATTACCGATCGGATAGACTTATCCTACGGCCTCGTGTTCCTGGTTCAATTACTCATTACACCCAAAAGGAACCGATCCGCTTTGGAGAGAAGAAGTTATATCTGTCTTGCAGCAATGGTGGCCCCAAAGTCAAGATTATCATGATCAATGGCAAGGCTATAAAGACCAAGTCTCCTGATGAGGTAATTCTCCGGTATAACGAATTACCGGCAGATGCGAAAATTGAAATTATAACTGAAGGCGGTTGGCCAACTGAAGCACCGACAACAACTTATCCGGCAGTTCCCGCACTTATTTCTACAAAAAGCACCACAGAACCAGCTCTCACTAAATTACCGGAATCTTTGAAGAAAACATACAGAGTCCTTTCGGAGATGAAGAAGCTTTTGGCTGTAGAACCAGATGCTGAAAATGAAAGAGCATTCGTCCTTGCAGCATTAAAATCATGCGAAGATTATCTGGTACGCACATCAATGGATCCAGGCCCCGGCTATTATCGCCCCATCACTGCTGAAAGAAAAGAAGGGATCATCAAGTTTTATGAACAAACAGCCCTATTTATGTACAACGGTTTTACAAAACGGATGACCGGATTTGCTGAAAAAGGAGATGCGCGACAAAAACGAATAGCAACAATATTTACCGATTTACAGAAATAGACTAAATATGGTAATAAAAGATTGAAGATGAAAATCAAAACTTATCTCAAAATTGTGCTGTTGTTTCTACTATTTACAATATCAGAAATTGTAATCGGGCAGAATCCTCTCTTTTTTGTTGACTCTACCTATTTGTCAAAACACGATATTGTCTATAAAACTCCGGCATACGAAGGGTTTGAAGGGTTTCCGGTTGGAAATGGTGATATGGGCGGAATGGTTTGGAATAGCTTCAATGGTTTGGAAGTACAGTTAAACAAATCCGACTTGTTCGACCAGCCAAACAAGGAATCTTTAGCAACTCTTCGTGGTGGGGCACGCCTGAATATTGATCTTGGAGCTCCTGGATTTGAATGGACATATCTGGATGATTTTGACGGACGTTTATCCTTAAAAAACGCAGAAGCGGTTTTGAACGCCAAAACTCCGTTTATGGAAAGCCTTATCAACAGCTGGGTCGCACCAGATAAAAATGTGTGGTTTTTCCAAATTAAGATTAAAAATTTAAATCAGTTAAAAGAAGGCACTAAAATTCGCGTATCACTCGAACGCTGGGGTAGTCGGGCTTTCCCCGGTTGGTACGGTCATTTTTCAAAAGATACCAAAAGTGGATTAGGCAAAGTGAATTCAGTAATTCAGGGAAACGATATAGTATTGGAAGAAGCTTTTCAGGGACTTCATTTTTCTGTGGTTTGTCGGATTTTAGGAGAAGAATCTATTCCTGAAATAATAAGTTCAAACCGGTTGGAACTGGAAACTTCGCAAAAACAAGCAAACCATGACATCACCGTAATCGTTTCGATGGCTACCTCCAATGAATGTGAGAATCCAACTCAAAAAGCTGTTGAATTGCTGAATAAAATTGAAAAACAGACCGTTCATAAAGAGAAAGAAATCCACAGACTCTGGTGGAAAAATTTCTGGAATCAGTCGTTTGTTCATTTAGAAAACGACTACATCGAAAACATCTACTATCTGCGCCGTTACCTGATGGGAAGTTCCTCTCGTGGAAGATTTCCGGTAGTGTTTAACGGCGGGCTGTGGACATGGAACCATGATGTGCGCAACTGGGTAACCCAACACCATTGGAATACGCAGCAACAATATTGGGGACTTTGCCCTCAAAACGATTGCGATTTAATGCTCCCATACCTCAACACCTACTTTAGATTGATGCCGCAAGCTGAGGAACATGCGAAAAAAAGAGGGATAGAAAATGCCATCCTTTGGAGCGAACCGCATGATTTTTTTGGAAGTATGACTTTTTGGGATCGTGGCGATATGCTCAATAACTTTACCCCAGCCAGCCAGATTGCCGGGTATTTCTGGGATTATTACCAGTTTACCGGCGATACTGTATTTCTTTCTCAGAAAGCCTTTCCATTCATGAAAAAGGCTGCCGAGTTTTATGTACAGAAACTTCAATGGGATAGCCCGAAAAATGAATATTTTATTTTTCCTTCACAACCTTACGAAAACCCGCGATCGAACAATCTGAGAAATCCGATCACCGATCGTAATATGATAATTGCCAATTTTTCAAATTGTATAAATGCAGCACAGATTCTTCATGAAGATAAAGCGAAAATTAAACAATGGCAACAAATTATTGACCACCTCTGGCCGATTCCTTACCAAACTGTTCCTAATGTGGGAGAGGTAATTGAACATGCCTGGTATCCGGATGGATCTATTTTTCCGAAACTGGAAGAACGAGGACCGTGGCTCAGCCACATGAGCGCCAGTACATCGTCTGTTTTTCCGGCCAATTTGATGGGTATCGACCAGAAAGATAATCGAGAATACAATGCAATGACCACAATGATTCGTCATCGTTCCCCTGCTGTAAATGCTATCTCTCCGGAACCGATTGTTGCAGCTCGGCTCGGTTTAGGAAATGAAGTATTGAAAATGATGCAGAACGGGATTCGCAGGCTGCAACACTTTCCTCAGGGATTGTTCTACAATATCGATCACTGGTACAATCTTTCACTCTACATGGATTCGGTCAAAAAACCTGACATTACAACTCAGCGTGACTATGTATATGACGAGAGGGCTCACTACCCGAACAAGTTGCCTGCCAAACCATTCATTCAATGCGGACTTGAGCCGCTAAGCATTTACGGGGCTGCTGTCAACGAAATGCTGCTCCAAAGTAACGAATCTAAAATCAGGGTTTTCCCTGCCATTCCTGATGACTGGGCAACAAGCTTCAAATTATTGGCACGGGGAGCTTTTGTGGTTTCTTCCGAAAAGCAAAAGGACGGCACAATTCCCGGCATTTTCATTGAAAGTCTGAAAGGAAATGTTTGCCGGGTAGTCAATCCGTGGCCAAATTCCAATATATCAGTAATTTGCATGGATATAAAGAAAAAGCAGATCAACCATAAGATTCTGGAAGGAACCGTGATCGGTTTTAACACACTTTCCAATCACAATTATCTGATTGTCCCGAAAGGGAAAGAAAGTACACTGAAACAAACCATTTTTAAAGGCATTCCAAACGATTCCTTAAAATCATTTTTTGAGGCAACACTTGGAAAAAGCAGGAATTTTTAAGATTATAACATAGTATTAAATTAACAATTAAAACGAATAATAATGATGAAAAAGCAACTCTTTCTATTCCTATTACCGGTAATTCTTCTGTTTATTGGTAGAAATAATGTTGAAGCTCAGGATACTTTCAGTTCTTATGAGAGGGCAAAACTTCACCCTCTAACTTACGACCGACCCGCACCCGATTTTTTTGAGGGGGCATTGCTGGGGAACGGGGCAATGGGAGTGGTGGTAACAACCCGGCCAGATGCCGTTGTGCTTTATTTTGGTCACAACAATGTTTGGGATATTCGTATTGCTGAAAATAACAGGGAGAAAATAGGAACATTCAAAGAAGTATTCAAAAAAGTAAAAGCTATTTCTGATACTTTATCTGTACTCACTCAAGACCCTTGGTATGACCAATACAGCAAAATGACTGCTGAAAATTACAGAAAACCTTATCCTCGTCCATTCCCGTGCGGTTCGGTTTTGCTCGGTTTTGACCGTAGAAATGCTGAGATGATCGGTCATCGTTTAGACATCTCAAGTGGACTTTGCGAAATTTTCTTAATGACAAAAGATAAGAAAAAAATAACGCTGCAACTATTCACCGATATGATCAAAGACCAACTGTGGTTACGTTTGGTTGATCAACAAGGCAATCCGTGTGAAAATATTTTTGACCGCGTAAAGGTAATGATTGATCCCTCGACTCCGGCAGAATTTCCTAAAGCGCAAGCAGAAGAAGAACTTACGAAAGGTCTCCTCTCCTTCCGCCAGATTTTACCATATTCAGAACCTGAAATTTATGACCCGGTGAAAGGACATCCCAAAGACAAGGCTTTCCGACTGATTGCTTCAGTGAATTGTTCAATGGAAAAGAAGGCAAGAATCAACTGGGATGGTAACAAACAAGAAATGTCGTCACTTGAAGCAGGACTGCAAAAAAAGAAAGGATTCATCGGTTGCATTACTGTCCAGGAGGGTTTGAACAAGGATGTTGCAAACAATCAACCTACAACAGCTTTTCCACAATCGGAAAGTTTCATTTCTTCGCAACAAAATAGCCAGCAGATTTGGAAGCATTACTGGAACAAATCGGGTGTAAAACTCAGTGACCAATTTCTGGAAAGAATGTGGTATCATAATCTCTACTTCCTAAATTGCGCAACAAAAGAAGAGGCTACCACTCCGGGACTATTTGCGAACTGGAGTTACAACAAAATAGGCACTGCCTGGCATGGCGATTATCACATGAATTATAATACGCAACAGCCTTTTTGGGTAACATTTTCAAGTAACCATCTTGAAAAAAATCTTCCTTATGTCAATCTTATAGAGTCGTTGATGCCGGTCAGTAAGCGTTGGGCAAATGAGTATTATGAGCTGCCTGGTGCATATTTCCCTCATAGTGCTTTTCCGGTAGATATGTCTATGAACCCTTATCCTGTACCAACCTGGGGCTGGGAGATTTGCGAAACACCGTGGGCTGTGCAAGGCTTATGGTGGCATTATCTTTATTCGGGCGATATTGAATTCCTTAGAACAAGAGCATTTCAACCTATAAAAGAAGCTGTTGTATTTTTGGTGGCTTATATGCAACGACCCGAAGCGAGTGGTCCGCAATGGAAAGATAATAAATTCCACATCTTCCCGACAGTTCCCCCCGAATTATATGGATTACGCCCCGGTTTTAAATACAATTATGATTGCAACGCAGACCTCTCTCTTACAAAATTCGTTTTTAAAGCTTTTATTGAAGCTTCCAAAGTATTAAAACAAGAAATAAATGAGCAAAAATTGCTTGAGGAGGTAAATATGATTTTGTCTCGTTTCCCGGATTATCCCACAGCGATGTCGAAAGATTACGGACCAGTACTGGTTTCAGTACCGGAGGAACATGCTCAGGTAGTTTACAATGTACCGAATGCCCTGTTTACTGTCTTCCCCGGTGAAGATCATGGCTTACATTCCGATAAAAACATAACCCAATTGTTGAAGAACACTTGTCTTAACCAGCAAAATGAAGGAGGTAATGATCTTGTATTTATTAATTTACAAGCAACAAGAATCGGAATGTTGGATATCGAACGTTTCAAACGACAGGTTAACTACAGTCTGCTACCCAACGGCACAACTTCCGATCGTGTGATGCAGGTTCATGGCCGTTATAGTGACACAACTCCTTACGATTATATGGATAAGATGGGCATCTGGTTCGAGAACTTCGCATTGCCCGTAGTGCTGAACGAGTGCTTGATGCAAAGTTACGATGGCACTATCCGATTATTCCCCAATTGGCCTATGGACAAAGACGCCGAATTTTTTAATCTGCGGGCTGCCGGAGCATTTCTGGTAAATGCAACATTGAAAAATGGCAAAGTAAATGATTTACAGATTACCAGTGAAGCAGGCGGAGTTCTGAAGATCATTCTTCCCTGGAAAACCGGAGGAACAATTACAAACCGTGGTGGGAAAAAGTCTCTAACTTCAAATGTTATTGATATACAAACGGCGAAAGGGGAGATCATTAGTTTTCAACAATAATTCGGGATCTTATTTGTTATTGTCACTCGATTTTATGTTTTTTTGAGAGAAAGGTGTACTGTTGAATGGGAGTTCGTTCACAGAAAGGGCAAAAACTTTTATAAGCCAATCATCAGAAAATTCCTTCATAAATCTCTCAAATTAACATAGGCGGGTGACTTTTCCTATTATCTGTTCCATATTTCCCAGGAAGCAAGTGCCTGAAGGTGCAACATTTCAAGTCCGTTTTTGATCATAGCTCCCCGCTGTTTTCCCTGTTTTAAGAACTCAGTGATTTCGGGATTATAAACAAGATCGAATAACAAATGATTGTTGCTGATCAATTCAAAAGGTATGGCAGGGCATCCTTCAATATTAGGGTATGTTCCTATAGGTGTAGTGTTTATGATGATTTTATAACTTGTCATCACATCCTCATCAAGATCGCTATATGAAATTTCTCCTTTGTCTTCCGGATTACGTGAAACTAAAATTGAATCAATTCCGAGGTTTGTTAAGGCTTTTACAACCCCTTTCGAGGCTCCCCCTGTACCAAGAACCAATGCTTTGTGGTGGTAATTTCGGAGTAAAGGCTTTATTGATTCCTGAAATCCTTGAATGTCAGTATTATAGCCATGCAGCGAAACGTGGTGACCAGTACGGTTTATCCTGATGGTATTTACAGCCTGAATTTGAGCTGCCGCTTCATCAGTAAAGTCTAAAAATTTTATTACCTGTTCTTTGTAAGGGATAGTTACATTGAGACCTTCGAGGTCGGGGTGAGAGCCAATTACGTGCGATAATTGTGAAATATTCTCAAGTTCAAAATTGAAATATTCAGCATCAATCCTCTCTTTGAAGAATTTTTCAGAAAAGAATTTTCTCGAAAAGGAGTGAGAAAGAGGCAAACCTATCAATCCGAATTTACGTTTCATAAGAAGTTTCTTTACCCCGGTTTATTATTAAAGGCAAATTTGCTAAGGAGTTTTTTTATCCATCGCCTCGATTTCAATTTTGGGAAGTCGAGGAAAAAATTTGAAAGCAGATCATAGTTTAGTGAGAGTGCCATCTCGAAATACATTTCAGCAAGTTGAGTATTTTTGATTTCACCAAGATATCCGGAAAGTTTATAGAATAGCGATGCACTTTCAATAACTGTTGTTTCAGCCTGAAAAAGAGTATGAATTGCCATACCGATCTGTTTGCAGTTGTAATAAAACTCAGCGAAAGCAATCCAGAAATCGGCATTTGAATCTTCAATTTCAACAGATTTTTGGAATGCAACAACTGCCTCTTCATAACGATTAAGAGCAGCGTTAACTTTTCCAAAAGCACTCCAAAAATCTGGACAACTATCATCAAGTTTAATCGCCTTTTTAATGTATATAAGGCTTTCGGAGAGTTTTTCTTCAAGCATCAAAACGATGCCAGCACCATACCAGCCATCTGCATTTTTTGAATCAAGCTGAATGGCCTGAAGATAATATTCGTAAGATTTTGTATAATCTTCGAGTTGGAAATAACACTCAGCAATATAGACGTGGGCATCTGATGAATGCTTGTCAAATCGCAGAAATGCGAGATAACAAGTTAATGCCTCGTTATACCTCTCGGCAGTAGAAAGAGTATTGGCTTTATTAAAAAGGGCGGAGCTGTAGTTTTCATCAATAGCTAAGGCAAAATCATAAGCCTCAATGGCTTTATCGTATTCTTCAAGCCGTGTATAGATTATACCCAAATTATACCAGGCAGATTCACCATAAGGGTCAATATCCAGATATTTGTTATAAAAAAGTATGCTCTTTTCTTCATAACCCAATTTGTCATAACAATAGGCAAGATCGTACAAAACACTATCGTTTTTCGGATTCTCATTATATGCTTTCTCAAGGAAAATAATCGCTCGATTGTAATTGTTGTTCTGGATGTAGCCAGCACCAACGTTGTAGAGTAGCTCATCGCGGTCTTCATTTGCAAATTTCTCGGCTTTTCGAAAGTAATCGTACGCTTTGTCATCAGATCCAATAAGACTGTAACAGTTCCCAAGCATATACAAAATTTCGGGATTTGTATTTTCAATTTCGGCAAGCATTTTGAGCAGGTGCAGCGCTTTTTCGGTCTTAAGCTGACCCATCAGCACCTGAGCCTTTTTGATTTTAACAATTAATGAATGAGGATGTTGCGAAATAGCTATTTCACATGCCTGTAAAGCGTTCGTTAACTGGTTTTTGTCAATATAGTGATCAACAATATATTCGAAGTCGGCTACATCAAAGAATCCCATCTGTTCGTCAGACAGCATTTTCTTGTAACGTTTCACCACTCCGGCGAACTCTTTACTTTCGAAATTCTCTCTTGTCCCTTCCCACATTGCCATAACACGGTAGTTTATTATTCTGCAAAGATAATAATTTGAGTTATAAAGGCTGATGCTCGATGCGTAAAAGATCGTTTACCGTTTTAACGGGATTGAATGTAATGACAGGAACTTCAACAAAAAGTGTGATCCAGTCTGCCATAGCTCCATTCCATAAGCCAGGCAATTCCTGCGCCTTGAGCATTTTCCCATCTTTTGATTTAGAAGATATAAAGCCAGTTTCAGGATCTCTGTATTTTAGTAAGTCAAATTTTTCACCTTTAAAATCACGCACTCCGCAAACAAGATCAACTGGATTAAAGTGAGTTGAATGATGGGCAATGCCATTTTGAACTGGATCGTGGTGGTCAATCTGACTGCTCTCAACCACCTGAAGCGACACAGTTCCGTCAGCATTTTTGGCCCAAAAGGGACCGCCACCGGGTTCGCCTTCATTTTTCACCATACCGCAAATCCGAATAGGGCGGTTAAGCTTGCTGAAAAGATAGTGCGTCAATGTATATTTATCTGTATAATACTGATTTTCTGCCGGTTCTGTACAAAGCTCTTTTTCGGTGAATTCAATAATCTCAGCTATTTGTTGATCAGAGATAAATTCATGTTTTTTTTCTAATAGTCGCAAATAACCGAAGATCCGTTCCTGAAATTCTGATAAAAGCAGTGCCAAAGCCATTTTATACCTGACGGTTTGTTCTTTCAGTCTGTTGGGAACGACATTGTCGATATTTTTAACAAAAATAATATCTCCGCTGATCTCGTTTAAATTATCAAGCAAAGCACCATGTCCGGCCGGTCTGAAGAATAAACTTCCGTCTGATAGTCTGAATGGGTTATTATCGGGATCAACAGCAATAGTATCTGTTGAAGGCTTTTGTTCCGAAAAGGTTATGTTATATTTTACTCCATATTTTGGCTCAAGTTGCTGAGCAGCCTGAGTTGTTTTTATTACAAACAAATCGAGATGCTCCGGTGAAACAGTAAAGTGTAGTTTTACATTTCCCCGACTGTCAGCACCATATAAGGCTCCTTCTATCATGTGTTCTTCCACAGGCGTTATAGGATTGTTTTCGTAAAAATGAAAATCCAATAGTCCTTTTGGCATAAAGCCATAGTTCAATCCTTTATCCGATAACACATATTCAATTATCTCGCAGTATTTCATATTGCCATCTGGAGTTTTAGTTCCACCTAATGCTGACTCCAGTTTTTCGTAAAATGCGAATTTGGTCAGGTGTTCAAAAAAACTGTGTATTTTTTTGTGGTGGTGCTCTCCTAATAGTTCCATAGCCTTTTCATTAGTATCAGCGGCTTCGGCAAACGAAAATAGTGACTGAAACATTCGACTTGCAGCACCGGATGCAGGCACAAATTTCACAGGTTGTAATCCCTCATGAACTTTGCGTGTAAACTGTACTACTGCGTCTGTGACTTTCGTGTCGTCCATTCTGATGATTCCGTCACCGATTGTTGCAGGTCGGAGAACTGTTAAATACGGGAAGCCTTTTCTGAAATGGGCAATCTGTTTTTCAATTTCCAAAAGGCTGCTGCCCCTGTTTTCGATTTGTTCGATATCTTTTTTTGTAAACATTTTTTTGTATTTTCTTTAAGTGCGAAAGATAAGAAAATGTTGAAAAGAATAAAACTATTTTTGCGTTTCAAATCAAAAAATGTATAAATATCAAAAAACGAACAATTTTACAAGCCGATACAACGATTTTTCGTCACATTTTCGATCGCTGTTTGATGGCCGGGTTCAGAAAATATCGGTTAACGCGGGGTTTACTTGTCCTAATCGTGATGGGTATCGAGGTTTAGGAGGTTGCACATACTGCAATAATAAAACCTTTCAACCTTCATATTGCGATTTGAGCAATACTCTTAAAGTGCAGATTGCAGATGGAATTGCATTTTTTTCTCGCAAATATTCAACCATGAGATACCTTGTCTATTTCCAGTCATATACAAATACTTACGCTCCGACTTCCATACTTCGTGAACTTTTTAACGAAGCATTGCGGTATCCGGGCGTGATTGGTCTTGTGATTGCCACGCGCCCCGATTGCCTGAGCGTTGAGGTACTCGATCTGCTTGAGGAACTTTCCAGAAGGTGTTATATTATGGTTGAATTGGGGATTGAGACCATTAAGAACAGTACATTAAAAAGAATCAACAGGGGTCATACCTGGGAAGAATCTATAAAAGCATTAAATGAGACTTCACAACGTGCAATTCACAATTGTGCTCATCTGATTCTTGGATTACCAGAAGAGAATTACCACGATTTTATTGAACAGGCGAGGGTTATTTCATCTTTGCCGGTTGAAAATATTAAACTGCATCAGCTTCAAATTCATAAAGATACAGCAATGGCAAACGAATATTTACAGTTTCCTGAAAGGTTTCATATCTTCGGTGTTGAAGAATATTCTGAACTCGTGGTTGATTATCTCGAAAACCTGAATCCGGATATAATTGTTGAGCGTTTTGTCAGTTCGGCTCCTGACAATATGGTTATTGCACCTCGTTGGGGTATTAAAAACTACGAATTTGTTGCAAAAGTTGAAAAACGGCTTAAAGAGAGGGACACCTATCAAGGTAGGTATTGGCGAAAGCCGGCAACTTGAGATAGAGGTTCGAATCTCCATAACTTAAGAAACGATAATTATTGTTAAGGGCGTGTTCGTAAATTTTCTTCCAATCTTCACCAAGATATGCAGCTATAAGCAATAAAAGAGTACTTTGCGGTTGATGAAAATTAGTTATCATACCGCTGATTACCCTGAATATATAACCTGGCAAGATTATTATTTGTGTTGAACTTTTCAATTCGGTGAGCTGACGAAGTTGCATATATTCCGATAATGCACCAATGGTCTCTTGAAGTGAAATGTCAGTTTTATGTTCGGCGTATGCTTCCCATTGATTTACTGTAAGTTGTTCAGGATCAGTTTCAGGATTGGCAATTATTTTTCGGCCAATTATATAAAGGCTTTCCAGAGTCCTTACAGAAGTTGTTCCAACAGCGATTATTAAACCTTTAAAAGCAGCAAGACGATTAACAAAATCGTATGAAACGGTGAAATACTCTCTATGCATGTCGTGGCCTCCTATTGTTTTGGATTTCACCGGTTGAAACGTTCCTGCTCCAACATGAAGTGTTACCTCCTCGCAAATAATATTTTTTTTTCGTAGGTCTTCAAAAACTGTTTCGGTAAAATGGAGTCCCGCAGTCGGGGCCGCAACAGAACCTTTTATTTTTGAATAGATTGTTTGATAACTCGTCAGATCAATCTCCTCCGATGAACGGTTGAGGTATGGTGGTATAGGGATATTTCCTGATATTTCAAGAAGATCAGCGAAAGTAAAAAGTGGATTATCCCAGCTAAATTGAATTTCATAAGCTTTATTGCTTAATTCCTGTATCTTCTCTGCTCTGAAATTTATTTGTTTTCCATCTGACACAAGTGTCTGATACAATACCTCATTTTTCCATTTTTTCAGGTTTCCGACAATACATTTCCAACTACAAATCTTTGTTTGTGAAAATGATAGCGTATATTCAACCGGATTAAAAGGTTCGAGGCAAAAGATTTCAATTTTCGCTCCAGTCGGTTTTCTAAAAAACAACCTTGCCCTGATAACCCGGGTATTATTGAATACCAACATAGTATCAGAAGGAAGCAGGCCAGGAAGGTTGTAGAACTGTTTATCAAAAATTTCACCATTATTCCAGATCAACAATTGCGAATGGTCGCGTTCGGGTAAAGCATAAGTGGCAATTTTCTGATCGGGTAGGGTGTAGGTATAGTTTTGAATTGGAATATTTTGAATTTGCTCCATCAAATTTAAATTTAAACTGAAAAAAATGTTGAATTCGCAAGGAAACGAGAATTTATCAAGGTATTGAGAAAATTAAAAGGATAACGAGTCTTAGTTGAAGCATTTTAGTCGAATTGTTTTAAAAAATCGCAGGCCTGTAAGCCGGGTTCTGTTTTTCATTCTATCATTTATCTTGGACTGCTGTCACCAACAGCCTCGTGCAGCCTACCCCTTACGACTTCCGGTAACCGAAACCAGGGCGGGTAGCCCTGTGTCCTTAAAGAACTCGTAATATATTTGGCCTTACAATCCATGAGGCATACGGCTAATCGTGTTACCACATTTACCGGTGGGCTCTTACCCCACCTTTTCACCCTTATCCCAACTTTCGTCAGGACGGTTATTTTCTGTTATACTACTGCGAACTTTCATCCGCCTTCCCGTTAGGAAGCATGGTACCCTGTATTGCCCGGACTTTCCTCTCCGATGAATCGGAGCGATAGAACAGCCTGCGAAGCTGCAAATCTACGAAAAATACTGAATTTAATGGTCTTTGTAAGTATAAGAAAAGTAAATCTTTGGATCATCCTCCTTTCCTTTCCACACCATAAATAACTTATTTTCAAATACAACAAGTTGAGGAGTATCTGAAGTTCCCCTGTCTCCAGAAGTCAGACATTGTGTTGACCAGTTGGTTCCATCAAAGATTGAGAAAAAAATCTTTGGATCATCTTCTTTGCCTTTCCATATCGAATACAACTTATTTTGATAAACAGCCAATGAGGGTCCATGTGAAGTACCACTATCACCAGAGATTAGTTGTTGAGATGTCCAACTGTTTCCATCGAAGGTACAGAAATAAATTTTGGGGTCTGTTCCTTTACCTTTCCACACCATAAACAACTTATTCTGATAAACAGCCAATGCTGGTTTATGTGATGTACCTCTGTCGCGAGCGATTAGTTGTTGAGGTGACCATGAGTTTCCATCGAATGTTGAGTAGTATATTTTAGGATCATTATCTTTCCCTTTCCAGACCATAAACAACTTATTTTGGAATAAAGTCAATGCAGGGCCATGTGAAGTACCTCTGTCACCTGAGGTTAGTAGTTGCGGAGACCATGCATTCCTCTCGAAGGTTGAGAAGTATATTTTGGGGTCATCATCCATTCCTTTCCATACCATAAACAACTTATTTTGATACGCAGCCAATGCAGGTCCATGAGAAGTACCTCTGTCGCGCAATGACAGTTGTTGCGACCATGTGTTTTGATCGAAGGAAGAGTAGTAAATTTTCTGGTCTGCTTCTTTACCTTTCCATGCCATAAACAGCTTATTCTGATATAATTCCAGTGCCGGTTCAGCTGATGTCCCCCTATCACCCAGAGTAATTTGCTGGGCAGACCACCCACCTCGTGGTACACCACTGATTCTGAGCGATGGATCGCCAAACAACATGTTTTTCCATGGCTGATGGAAACGCGCTACCTCTGGCCAATTTGGCGCATTGAGAGATTCCGGGAAACTATGATTTTTATAATACTGATTTATCATTAATTGCCATGCTTTTCCTACAGTAGAACAATTTGGAAAATTTTGCAAAAAATACTCTAATGGCCAACTATTTTGAATCCCGGTTATTCCTCCCAAATATGCAATAACGCCAGCATTAGTTCGAACTGTTAGACGAGTTGCAAGATCATGATCTGGATCTTTCAAAGGTTGAAGGCAGGCAGGTTGAGGAGGAAATGAATTAAAATGTTCACTATCAGTTGTGCCTTTATGACTTACATTATTTATATCGATATATGGACTATAAGGTGGGAGTGGCGCAAACATTGCAGTGTTGCAGGCAGATACAACCATCACTGGGAGTTGATCAGAATTAGTAAGATTAGGAATGTCTTTTGTGCCCCATGAACCTTCTGGTATGGCAAGGTTTCCTGGGCTGCCATGTCCAATGTAACCAACTAATCCAACCCCTGAGTTGAACCATTCAGTAACAGCCAACGAAGTCAGACTACCGGCACTTGAGCAAGAACTGTCTTTACTTGACAGAATTCTGCAAGAGTAATCGGATAGGTAATTAGTTGCGATCTTTTCATTAGTTTTGCAAGCATCCTTATGCCAATCATTTGTTGCCATTAGTAAAGCACGTTTCACCCAATCTGACTTAAATGCTTGTTTCTCATAATGTATAACTTTTTGTACATAGCAGTTTACCTCGTCTATTGTAGATGCCGGTATCCGACCAACAGCAACGGTTGGAATCAGGCTGACTTGATCTACATTAATTAATCCCGAATGTGTCTCACCATTTAACTCTCCATAGTAACCATTATTGTTTGCGTCCCATGAATCGAAACTTCCGTCCTGTTTTAAAAGTGCAGCATAATAAAGATCAGTAGGGTAGAAAGCCGTGTCATAAGCATCCTGGTCACGGCGATCAGTTTTTGTGTAACGTACAGGAAAGGTATCAGAGTCTCCAACCAGTAACACGTATTTGTGTCCCTGTTTTCGGTGGAGGTCGGCTATACAACGCTTAACTTTCTCTGCTTCATCACCCTTTTTGTAGTCTCTGTACACATCCTCCAGAGTGACGATTGTTGTCAATATACCTGTCTGTTCCTTGTGGGTTTTAAGAAGCTCGATTGAAGATAAAAATTCGGACGGCGTAATGATTAGTAGCATAATAATTTCTCCTTTTTTTAAAATCAGAATTAAATTTTTTTTAATTCCTATTACAAAAATAATTAATAATAATAGGCAAAACACCTTGAGGTAAATTTTTATGTGCAATTCTTTTAAATGAAACCAATTTTTGTTTTATGATTTTTTGTTTTATATTAGCAATCTGAATAATGCTTACAAAAACGTTTAATAATTCAGGGTTGTGCTTTTAATCAATTAAGTTTTCGTGGAACAAAAATTTATCGCTGCGGTGTCGGAACACCGTTTATTTGGATTTCTGGTTTTGCCTTATCTTGCTGATAATTCATTAGATGGAGAGTTTCTTTCCATAAATAAGCGTCTTAGAGTTCATGACTTGTCAGGTGGAAATTTCGTTTTTACGGCAGTACAATCGCAATTGGTAAAACTGACCGAAAAGTACGCTGACGAAAACCTTGCAAAGAAATACAATAAAAAAGGGACTTTAAATGATTTTTACAAGGACGTAAAGGAGGCGGAATACAGTAAAAAAATTTCAATCTACATTGAGGAAATAAAAGTTTTATGTCTTGATTTACTTAAAACAGCAGGAATCCCTGTTTATTTTAAAAGAGCAAAGTATTCTAATCTTTATGAAGATGATTTGATTGAATTATGCTTTGAAGATATACGCGCAGTCTTTAATTTTCATAAGCTCCAAAACGAAACAAGATATTTCCTGACTATCCGTCATGGCCAAAATCAACTTTCGTTACTTCGTAAAAATATTTCTTTGTTGGTCAACGAGCCTTGCCGTATGCTTTTTCAAAATAAACTTTATTATTTTGATGATATTTCAGGTTCAAAGCTGCAACCGTTTTTTGAGAAAGAATTTATTAGTATCTCCCCTACAATGGAAGAGAGATACTTTGGATCGTTTATTTTAAACGCGGTTAGAAGTCAGGAAGTTAAATATTCAGGATTCGAAATAATTGACATACCAGTACGAAGAGTTGCAATTTTGTCAGTAGCAACCGATATTACAGGCTATCCGGTCTTTGTACCTGTTTTTAAATATAACGATCAGATTATTCCTGTTAGTGAAGAAGGAAAAAAGAATGTAGTATTTAAGGTAATAGCTGGTAATTTCGTTTTTCATCGGTTTGAAAAAGATATAACCTGGGAGACAGAGATATTATCAAAACTTCGCGAACTTGAGTTAACAGGCGAATCTCATGCTTTACGTTTGCCTAACATTAGTATTGATAATCAAACAAATGCGTTATATGAGGCTATAAATTGGCTCTCGAAAAATAGCTCTTTCTTAGAAAATGCAGGTATTACCATCTCTCAAGACGAGCTTGATCATAACTATTTTACAGGATCTCAGACTATCAATGTACGAATTGACCAGACTAACGACTGGTTTGATATTTTTGCAACTGTTACTTTTGGAAAGTTTTCGTTTCCTTTTATAAGGTTGCGGAAATATATCCTGAATCAAACTAGAGAGTTTGTTTTGCCCGATGGCGAAATTGCAATTCTACCTGAAGAGTGGTTTGCCAGATACCAAAAAATCTTCATTTACGGAAAAGTAGGGGAACAATCAATAAAATTGCAGAATTTTCATTTTATGTTGATTTCCGAAATGGAGGATGAAATGGAAGATTCTGTTAAAGACCGAATCAGTTCTCTGAATAACAGCCAAATCGAATCACAGGAATCTCCTAAAGATTTGTGTGCAGAACTTCGTAATTATCAGCACCAAGGGTATAATTGGTTGTACCACCTCTACAAAAATAGGGTTGGTGGTTGTCTTGCTGATGACATGGGACTTGGGAAGACTATACAGGCACTCTCATTACTGCTTAAATTAAAAAAGAAGAAGCAACTTTGCCCTGTATTCCAGCACAATAAGTCAGGTCAATTATCTCTATTTGTTTCGGAAGAACCTGTATCAGAGAAGATTCAACCTGCATCACTTATCGTTTTACCTGTATCTCTTGTTCACAATTGGGAAAAGGAAATCAACAAATTCGCACCATCCCTGAGATCTTATGTTTATAGCGGAGCAAAGCGTCACGGAATAAGCTCACTTAGTGATATAATTGTTAGTTACGATATTATTCTCACTACTTACGGAATTGTAAGAAGCGATGCTGAGGAGCTGTCGCAGTACGAGTTTTTCTTCATGATTCTGGATGAAAGCCAATATATTAAAAATAGTGAATCTAAAATATACAAGTCCATAACCACCCTAAGAGCTCAACATCGGATTGTACTTACCGGCACTCCAATAGAGAATACATTATCGGATCTTTGGGCGCAAATGAATTTTCTTAACCATGGTTTATTGGGAAACAAAAAATATTTTAAACAAGAATTTCAGCTGCCCATCGAACGTGATCAATTACCGGAAGCCAAAGAAAAACTGCAAAGTCTGATCCATCCGTTTATCCTTAGACGAACGAAAGAGCAGGTTGCCAAAGACCTTCCGTCACTAACTCAGGAAACAATTGTAGTTGCAATGAGTGAACAACAATTTGACTTTTACGAAACCGAAAAATCGGCTGTAAGAAACGTTTTACTTAAGGCATTCCGTGATGTTGGCTTTCAGAAATCAACATTTTTTGTTTTGCAGGCACTTACCAGACTTCGTCAAATTTCTATTCACCCTAAGTTGGTTGATCCTACCTCAGGTTTCGAGTCGGGAAAATTCAATGATATTCTCACTATGCTTAGTATTTTAGTTGCAGAAAATCACAAAATTCTTGTTTTTTCCTCATTTGTGAAACATCTTAACCTGTTAGCCGAGGAGTTTATTAAGGAACATTGGAATTATAGTCTTCTTACAGGGCAAACTACTGATCGAAAACAGGTTATAGAAGAATTTCAGGAGAACCCCGAAAAAAAGATATTTTTAATCTCACTAAAAGCAGGGGGAGTGGGATTGAATCTTACGGCTGCCGATTATATTTTTATCACCGACCCGTGGTGGAATCCTGCGGCAGAAATGCAGGCAATAAGTCGTGCGCATCGTATTGGTCAGGACAAAAAGGTATTTGTTTATCGGTTTATCACAGAAAATTCTATAGAAGAAAAGATTCAGAGATTGCAGGAAAAAAAATCGAAATTAGCCATTGAATTTGTGAATTCAAATGATCCTTTCAGGGATATCTCGAAAGACGAAGTGCTTGACCTATTTGATTAAAAATCGAAAAGGACAAAGCCGGGCGGCTTCATCCTTTTACTAAAACTAACCAAACTAACTAACCTAACTAAACCTAAACTTATGAAAAAAAATGTACCACAAATGTAGTGTGTAAATCCTGATAATCCAAATCTTTCGTGTTAAAAAATTATAAAATTTACATGTTTTAAAGTTAAATGATTTGGAAATAAAATAGGCCTGATTTTCTTTCAAAAACCAGACCTAATAAAACTTTTTGCGCCCCTGATCGTGGTGCCACCTGGAATTGAACCAGGGACACACGGATTTTCAGTCCGTTGCTCTACCGACTGAGCTATGGCACCTTTGTTTTCTAACGCGTGGCAAAAGTAATCAAAATTTAATCCCTTCCAAATATCAACTGAAAAAAAATAAAAAAATTACATCTTGCCGAATAATACGATTATCAGATTAATTGAAGGTGATAATCTGTAACTATCGTATTTTTTAATACTTTTGCAACTGGTTCAAAACTAATTGATGGAATATTTTTCTGCACTTTTATCCAATGGAATACGACTGGTTCATCAGTATGTTGACTCACCTGTTGCCCATTGTGGTGTCATTATAAATACTGGTTCACGCGATGAAACATCACAGGAACAGGGTATGGCACACTTTATCGAACATACATTTTTCAAAGGTACCCTCAAAAGGAAATCATTTCATATTTTAAGCCGACTCGAAGATGTGGGCGGCGAATTGAACGCTTATACCACTAAAGAGGAAACGGTTATTCATGCTTCTTTTCTTACCGAATACTACCAGCGTACAATCGAGCTATTCAGTGATATACTGATTAATAGCACTTTCCCTGATCATGAACTTAAAAAGGAGAAAGATGTGATTATTGATGAAATCAATTCTTATAACGACTCTCCTTCGGAACTGATTTTTGATGAGTTTGAGGAATTGATTTTTGAGGGACACCCAATTGGCCGGAATATTCTTGGGACACCCGAAAATGTCAAGTCATTTACTCGGGATAATATTCACTTGTTTATGGCTCAAAAATACAATACTGACCAGATGGTGATTTGCTCCGTTGGAAAAATTACCGGTAAAAGGTTTTTTCAACTCGCAGATCGTTACTTTAGTCACCTTCCTGTAAATTATCGGAATTTCTTTCGAAGCAAATTTACCGGAAATACCGCAAGAATTAAATCTGTTGAAAAAGATACCTTTCAGGCTCATTGCATTATTGGTGGTCTGGCTTATGATGTTTTACATCCGCAGCGTATAGGTCTGGTTCTACTTAATAGTGTTTTGGGTGGTCAATCCGGAAATTCGAGGCTTAATATGGCCTTACGTGAGAAGAACGGTATCGCATATAACCTCGAAACTTCATATTCTGCATATTCTGATACAGGAACAATAACAATTTATTTCGGTACAGACAAGGATAATATGGAAAAAGCAATTTCCCTTATCAAACGTGAAATTAAAATTCTTCAGAATAAGATGCTTGGCGTGATTCAAATAAGCAAGACTAAGAAGCAGTTATTGGGACAGCTTGCAATGTCGCAGGAAAATCATGAGGATCTGATGCTTACTCTTGGCAAAAGCTTCCTTACATATAATAAAATGGATGGGCTTGATGTCATTTATAAAAAAATCAATGCGATAACTCCATCTCAAATCAGAGATATCGCTAATGAAATACTTGACTTCGATAAATTATCAGTTTTAATTTATAAACAAAGTGATAAGAATTGATAAAGTACTGGAGCAATACCTATTATCTCATATCGAAGAAGAGAGTCCGTTGCTGTCAAGGCTGTTTCGTCTGACACAGGTGAAAATGTATAACGGGCGAATGTGCTCCGATCATTTACAAGGTTCTCTTTTGACACTTTTCAGTAAGCTTATACATCCAAAGGTAATTTTGGAAATAGGAACATATACGGGCTACTCTGCCTTGTGTCTTGTTAATGGACTATCTGCCAATGGAATACTTCATACCATTGAGATAAATGATGAGCTTGAGAGTTTAGCGGCATCCTTTTTTGAAGAGGCGGGTATGAGCGACCGGATTATTCAACATATCGGTGATGCCGAAACAATTATTCCCGGGATTAATGAGAAATTTGATCTTATTTTCATAGATGCCGACAAACGTAAGTATTTGTCACATTATAATCTTGTGTTTCCTAAAGTAGCCCTTGGCGGTGTAATTATTGCCGACAATACTTTATGGGCCGGAAAAGTTGTTCAGAAAGTAGTCTTAAATGATGAACAAACAATTGGTATTATGCAATTTAACGATTTTGTCAAAAAAGATCAACGTGTCGAAACATTTATGATTCCGATGCGAGACGGAATGACCGTGCTTCGTAAAATTTCAGAATAGATCAATAAAAGGGCTCAATTATTCAGATAATCTTCATGAATAACAACCACCAACCAACTGAAAACCAATAACTAACAACTGAAAACCAATAACTAACAACTGATAACCAACAACTGATAACCAACAACAGAAAACCAACAACCGAAAACTCCCGGCACACTTTCCCTCTCCATTATTTAAAACGCACATTGATTAAACCTAAGGGCGATAATCCAATCAAAGTGCGCAGTAATACAAATTTTAAAAAAACATGAGTAAAATATCGTTATTTATAATCCTCTTCTCAGTCATTGCTGTTCAGCTTTGTGCCCAAACGCCCTCCCCTTACGAAAGCGGAGCAAAAAATATTCCTTTTGAAAAGGTCGCAAATATTCGGAATTTGGTTATCAAAGGAAAAGTAGTTGACGCAAACGACCATGCGCCAATGGAATACGCCACAGTAGCCATTTATTCTGCAACCGACAGTACTATTGCCGGTGGAGTAATGACCGCCTCAAACGGAGCATTCGAAATAAAAAAGCTTCCGGCAGGTAATTATTTCCTTCGCGCCAATTTTATCGGATTTGAAAAAACAACTATTGCAAAAATAGTATTACATCCCGATAAACCAATCTTAGATTTAGGTCAGATAGAACTAAAAGCAGCAGCAAAACAAATTGACGAAGTAGCAATTGTAGGTGAAAAGGCGCGTGTCGAATTTAAAATAGACCGGCGTGTAGTTAATGTAAGTCAGGATATTAATGCAACAGGAGGTTCTGCAATCGAAGTTCTCGAAAATACTCCGTCTGTGCAGACCGACTTCGAAGGAAATGTCACCCTCAGAGGCAGTTCAGCATTTACAGTTTTGATTGATGGTAAACCCAGTGTTTTAAAAGGAAGTGACGCACTTCGCCAAATACCGGCTACAAATATTGAGAATATCGAAATAATCACCAATCCCTCAGCAAAATACGATCCCGATGGAGTATCCGGCATTATCAATGTAATAATGAAGAAAAACCTTAAGGATTCGTTCAGTGGTTTGATTAACCTTACAGCCGGTTTAAATAATAAATATCGTGGCGATATGAATTTTAATTACCGTACCGGAAAATGGAACTTCCTGGTGGGTGCCAATTTTACCGATATGCACAACAACGGGAGCAGGGACATGAAACAGGAACTCTTTTCGGGTGATACTATTACTACCCGAAATACTTTAGGCGATGGCGATATGATAATGAAGGCTAAAAGCTTAAAAGGTGGCTTCGATTTTACCCTTAACAGCAATACTTCCTTTGGTATGACAGCCACAGTCGGAAATCACGATTTTGGAAATACAAATATCGGATTGCAAAACGAATTCAATAACAAGGGCATGATTCCTATCTATAATTATCAGGATAACAGCGCAAACAGAGGTGAGGATTACTGGAGCACTGACCTGAATTTTCAACAAAAATTCAAAGGTAAAGGTCACGAACTTCAGGGATTGTTCTTTTTCTCGGGAGGAAAAGGTGACGACACCGAAAATCAGACAAGGTTTTTAACAACGGCTCAATGGCAACCAATTGATCCTAATCCTGCCAAAAACCGGTCTAACGAAGCATCCGACGAAAAAGAGTTTAGGGGAAAGCTCGACTATACATTACCTTTAAATGAGAAAAATAAGCTTGAGGCTGGTTATCAGGCTCGTATTGACGATCAAAAGGAACTTTTCACTTTTGAAGAATCGGGTTCAAACAACGTTTGGGTCAACAACCCAATGTTTAGCAGTTCATTCAACTATTCAAGCAACATTCAGTCATTATATTCAACCTTTTCACACGAAGGCGATGGTTTTTCGTATCAGCTTGGGTTACGCTCCGAATATACAGACAGAAAAATTGAGAGTGTAAAATCTCCCGCACCACACAAATACAATAGTTTCGACATTTTTCCTTCCTTACATTTTTCGCAGAAACTAAAAAATGATTTTGAGTTTCAGGCAAGTTACAGCAGACGACTCAACCGTCCTGAGGCTTTTATGCTCGAATCATTTTCAACGTACATGGATCAATATAACATCAGATCCGGCAACCCCGATCTTAAACCTGAATTTACCGGGTCGTACGAACTTACTATTTTGAAACGACTGAAAACGTCTTTTATTTCAATCGAAGGATATTACAGGAATACTCAGGATCTTATGACAAGAATTCAGACTTTGGGAAGTGATAATATCATGTATCATTCAATGGCTAATGTTAACGATGACTATTCGCTTGGTGCTGAATTAATGGCCAATCTTGAACTGAAACCGGGATTCAGGATAATTGCAAGCGGCACACTGTATAATTATTGGCTCAAAGGTGCAATTAATGGTCAGAGTATTGACCAAAGCAGCACGAATTTCGATTCAAGATTAAACCTCGATCTGAAATTGGCAAAAAACACACGATTCCAGTTGACCGGAATTTACCGTGGAGCATCTGCCTCAGCACAGGGAACTCATGATGCCATGATGTTTGCCAATGCTGCTATAAAACAAGATTTTTTCAAAAATAAACTAACGGCTACCTTGCAATTGCAGGATATTTTTGGAACAATGAAGTTTGGAGGAACCTCGTATGGCGAAGGGTTCCGCAATGAATTTAAATTTAAGCGCGAGCCACAAGTTGTTCAATTAACGCTTAGTTACAAGCTCAATAATTTCAAAGTTAAAGAATCGGGTGAAGAAGGTCCAGGTAACGATGGCGGCAACTCCGTAGAGTTTTAATTAAACCATTATTAATACGAATTAAGAGTTAAAAAATAATAGTGTGATGATGCCGAAGGCATGATAGGCTTAAAGCAATTAGGACGAAAAAAGATAAAAATGCTGAAGGCATGACAGATTTATTTCACCACTTCGTGGTTTAAGAGTGCTTACTCCAACATTTTTTACAATCATAACAACCCTTCGGGTTTAAAAATCCAACCCTTGATTCGCATTAATACTTATTCCCTTTCATAGTTATTTATGAGAGGGATTTTTGCATTGGGATGGTTTATACTATCAAGATATTAAAAAAATAATCTTTATAACAATCAGTATGGATTCTTCAATTTTACGCCTCATAGCCACGAAGTGGTTAAATCTGAATAACCGTGAGTGAAACTCACGGAAAAGCGATGGCAAAAACCACAGCCACGAAGTGGTTGAATTTTATTTGTAAATGCTATGGTTCAACCACTTCGTGGCTGTTGAGGAGTTTGCTTATGTTTTCCGTGAATTTTATCCACGGTTATTCATCTCGCAATTGCGGGAAAGGTCTTTCAGACCTTAGGAGCTATTATCTTTAATTTCAGTAACTCATAAGACCCGTCATATTGCAAAAAAATATTTTGAAGAAACGTTTTTTATGATGCTTTTTTGCTGAACTTTGCTCCAATCTTTTTTTATGGTTATCAGTTCCGTAAAATCAGGTTAAGAATCTGTTAAACAACATCAATAATGAAGATCATTTCTTTTGTGATTTTTTGCTTTTCGGTGCAACTTGCATATAGTCAGTTGCAAAGCCCAAGCATTGGCACAAGCTCAATAGAGGATATCTTCAATAAAGAGTTTTCAAAAAATCAGGAACGCAAACCTATAATGAGTTTAATTACTCCGCCTGTTGTTTTGCCCGAATGGTTTTTTAATCCGCCACAAGCTGATCAGGAGAATTTTTATGCCATTGGAATATCCGATCCCTGGATTGACATCGAAAGAGGTAATAAACAGGCTAAGTGCAGAGCTTTTTGCCTTGCAGGATTTATGAATAAAGTTTCCGCCAAAGGTCTTACCGATAACTATACCGGAAGCGATCAAATCTATAAATTTGAACAAATATGTAATTTCAAAACTCATCCTGGTGTGGCTTTGGAAGGTGTGCCAGTGGATAGTTTTGTAACTAAATATATGGAAAGCATTTACTTATACAGGTTTACTGTTGGAAACGGCTTAAACGAAAAGGGTTCTTCGATTGAATATTACAAAACTGCCATTGGTAAAAATGATAGAATGAGCAAACTCGAAAAAATTGAGCTTTATGAACCCGCTAATGAAACCAAAATGCTTTATTCGTATCTTGTGAAAGATAATGATTTTGAAATTTTGTCAATATTCGATTCCGACACAATAAAAATAGAACCAACTATATATCAGTATAATAACGGAAATGCACCGAAAGAAGACGAGGAAAGTTCAGAGTTTAGTTTATTCCGAAAAGGCTTATGGTTAGGTTATCTCCAAGCATTTATTGAAAATCTTGATATTGCAGCAATTGATATTGAAAGCAGACAAAAATCGGTTTCGGATATCTATCAGAATACCGATCAAACCAAAAGTTTAAAGCAACTGAATCGTGGAGTTTACAATACTTCATTCACGTTTTATATTTCGTCTATCGAACTAATAAACAAAGAGATGGTCATACATTTTAAAACAAACAAATAGCAATTAATTACTTTTTAAATTCAACCTTTACTTATGAAAACGAAATTTCTTTTTTTCTTTTTTGGAGTATTTTTTACCGGTTTCGCCTTTGGACAAGGTTTTGCAGAGGTAAAAAACAACCGTGAGATGTATATTTGGGGAGAAGGAAGTTCCATAACAGTGGATAAAGCACGCAAAAATGCCCTCGATATGCTTGTTAATCAGATTTCGGTGCAGGTTGAAAGTCAATATACCCAAACAATAAATGAGGAAAAAACAACCAATCAAAGTGGAAGCACATTTTCGGAAAAAGTGAATTCGATAGTAAAAACCTATTCCAACGCCACACTTAATAATGTCGAACAGATTATATTGTCGGAGGAGCCCAATGCAAAAGTATTTCTCTATCTAAAACGATCTGAAGTATCGAAGATTTTTGCCTCTCGTAAACAGAAAATATTGGATAACATATCGTTAGCTATTGGTTTTGAGAAAAATCTGCAAATTGCCGATGCAGTTCGGTTGTACTATTGGAGTTTGCTTTTGCTTAAAAGTCACCCCGACTGTCAGTCAATGATGTTTACTCCGCCCGACGAAACAAAAGAAATGAACTTAATGGCTTGGTTACCTGCCAGAATTAATGACGTGTTTGCAGATGTTACCTTAACTGTGGCAGATATTAAAAGCGAAAATGATCAAAAAACTTTGCTTCTGAATGTTACCTTTAATGGACAACCTGTTGCGAATCTTGATTTTTGTTTTTGGGATGGGCGCAACTATTCGCAGGTACAGGGAACAACAGCCGGACAATCGTCTGTCGAGTTGCTTGGCGCATCGGCAAAGGTTGAGAATGTGAAAATAAAAATGGAATATATCTTTGAATATCAGGCGCGTATTGACAAAGAACTCGAAACAATAATCGAGAAGCTTGATCCCATTGCTTTCAGCACAAGCTATAAAAGTGTGAAAATAAGTGTTCCAACCACAACACAAAAACCTGTTGCCGAAACTAATCAGGTACAAAACAAATCGGTTGAACAATTCAAAGACACCATAAAAACCGGAACTATACCTTCACTTATCAATCCGTCACGCTATCAACCTCGTATTGACAAGGTTGTAGAAGCTATTCGCACAAAGAGTTACGCCTCGGTACAAAAGATGTTTACTCCCGAAACCTTTGAGAGTTTTAATCGTCTGGCAAATTTGGGTAAAGCAACAGTGATTGGAAAACCTGAGATTAAAGCATACTCATCAGATGGAAATGTAATGTGCCGCCCGGTGAAAATGATGTTCGCTTTTGCCAATAATAACCGAAAATTCAGCGAAGATGTAGTTTTCCAATTCAACAGTGATACGTTGATAAGCAACATAACCTTTGGTCTGAACCAAGCAGCAATCAACTCAATCACCACCAACCCGAAATATGCGGTAAAAGACCAGATGACTATCATTAATTTTCTCGAAAACTACAAAACAGCATTTGCTTTGAAACGTATTGATTACCTTGAATCTATCTTTGCCGACAATGCTTTGATTATTGTTGGGAAATATGTGAAGGTAGCACCAGGAATCGAATCGCCGTACAAAAACAATAAAATAGTGATATTCACCAAAAAGGACAAGCAGACGTATATCAAAGATTTAAAGCAGGCTTTTGATTCACAGGAATTTATCAACATTGGTTTCGAGGATAGTCGTGTTGAGAAATCAACAAGAGGCGGCAATGTTTATGGAATAGAAATCAAACAGAATTACTATTCATCGAACTATGGCGATCAGGGTTATTTGTTTCTTTTGGTTGATCTTAATGCCGATCCGCTTATTCATGTCCGTACATGGCAACCCGAAAAGGGATTAAATGGCCGCACATTTACCACCGGTGATTTTTAAAAAATGTTGGTAATGAATTATTTAGGCACATCAAAATTTAAGTTCTTTGGGGTTCAAACCCAGAGGGTTTGCATGTTTATAGAATACAATTAGATGATGGGATGTGCGACCCCAGACCGGGGTCGTATGTCAACTGGATGTTCGTTTTTCTATAAACTTTTGACCTCTCTGAGGTCAAAATAAAATTTGGCTTTAGCTTCGCTGATCTTCGATTCAGCCTGTTGACCGTGCAGGTACTGAAACGGTGCGTAAAATATTGTTTTGGGTTTGGATAATATTTTGTAAACATGTGTTTGGATTTTGTAAAATATCATTATTATTGGTGAAAATTTAAATTTAACGCAAAACAAAAATATGAATGGAAATCATAGTCATAGCACAATCACCGTCACGCAGTGGCAACATATCCTAACCCAATGGCAACGCCTTGGGAAAACTAAAAAGACAATATAAAAAGACATAAATATGAACAAATTTTTTATCACAGTCGCCCTTTTCTTTGCAATCTATACTTCTAACAGTCAGGATATTGCAGTGCGAAGCTTCCGAAAGTTGGAAATGGATCAGGAAGCGCGGATTATTTCGCCAATAACAGACCAGAACGGCAAAAAATGCGCAATTTTTAAAGTTGTTACTTCGCAAACCGGTTTCGCATGGGACTTTGGAATGATTGGCACTGCCTTTAAGACAGAGCAAAAGACCGGCGAAATTTGGGTGTGGGTTCCGGTAGGAACACGCAAAGTAACTATCAATCACCAACAACTCGGTGTTCTGCGCAATTATCAGTTCGATATTGATATTGAAGAAGCTACGGTGTATGAGATGATACTGATTACCGGAAAGGTGACAACTATTGTAGAAGAAACAATAGGCAGCGAATGGGTTGTAGTATCTTCAGATCCACCGGGTGCCGATGTCTATATTGACGATAAAGCCACCGGAATGCAAACACCTTTCACCAGACAATATCCTCTCGGATCGCACTCGTACCGTGTAAGCATGGATCTCTATCATCCCGATGCAGGGAAATTTGAGCTTACCCCTGACGGAGGTAAAAAGAAGATTGTCAGTACATTGCTCCCCGCATTCGGACAACTTAAACTTACCTCTTTGCCCGAAAGCGGCGCAAATATTGTTCTCGATGGAAAACCTTTATCGCAAACAACTCCTTGTACTATCGAAAAAATAAAAAGCGGAACTTATCCGCTTATTTTAAGCAAAACGCTATTTCATGAAACCACCCAGACTATAACAATTACCGATGGGCAAACCACTAATGCCGATGTTATTCTGAAACCGGCTTTTGGTTCAATAGAAATCACCAGTTTACCTGAAAGTGGTGCAACAGTAATGCTCGATGATGTGCCGACAGGTAAAGTTACACCTTGTACCTTAGACAAAGTCCCTTCAGGAGTACGCAATATCTCTCTGCGTCTGAATTGGTATCAGCCCATAAAAAAGCAACTTACTGTTACAGATGGTGAAAAAGCTACGCTCGAAGTCCCAATGAATGAATTATTTGGGACAGTTTCGATTACTACCAAGCCCGAAGCCGATATTTACAAAGACAACGAAAAGCTGGCAACCGGAACATATTCGGGCAGGCTTAACGAAGGTGTCTATACCTTTGAGGCCAGAAAACCCAAACATACTACTGATACTCAAAAAATACAGATTGCAACCGGTGATCAAAAAAATATAACTTTGGCACCTCGGCCACAGATGGGAATAGTCGAGATTCAAAGTACACCTATTGATGCCGTTATTACCATTGATGGCACAAATAAAGGGACAACCCCTGCTACTTTGCGCAATCTTTTGGTTGGCGATTACAATCTCACGCTCAGTTTGCCCGGCTATGCTACAATTAACAAAACCATAACCATTACTGAAGGGCAAACGGCACAAATAAACGAAACGCTTGTAAACGGGCGGGCAGTAACAATAAACTCAGATCCTGCCGGAGCTACACTGTCTATTGATGGCAACACAGTTGGACAAACCCCGTACAGTGGCAGCCTCACTTTTGGCAACCATACTTTACAGATACAGCAAGGAGATAAAAAGGCCGAAAAAAACATTTCCATTTTGCAAACGGGTGGCGAAACTACATTCAGTTTAAGTTTTGGCCCTGAAACTTTTATGGAATCAGTAAACGGAATTGGTATAGAAATGGTGATTGTAAAGGGTGGTACTTTCCGTATGGGCAATTATGATAATGGGCCAATCCATTCAGTAACAGTAAGCGATTTCAGTATTGGTAAA
>CAILKW010000294.1 GCA_903834845.1 uncultured Bacteroidia bacterium
GGCACTGGTTCAGTTTGATAGACTTTCCCTTGGTAGCAAAAACATGCTGTTACGCAACCTGGAGATTGAAAAGATCTTCAATTGAAAGCCTATTCTGTATTATGCCCATAGCCACTGCTGGTACTTCTTTAGTCGTAAAATGTGTTCGCATGAAATTGTGTACCACCCAATAAACATTGAGAATACGCTGAAGACCTTCTGTTGATTTTGCATAAGTGTTTGTTGTTCTTCTGAAAGACGAACACTTTCGCCGCATCGCACTATTGTTGGCTTCAACATGATTGGCATGAATATCCTTATTCTCAATTTCCTGTTTCGTTTCTGGGTGCTCCGGGCATGGTGCCTGATATTTGGGGCGTTTTCGCCCCTTCTTATGGGCTTGAGACCCTTTGTTTTTTATCCTAACTTGTATGCCTTTTTTCAGCGTTTTTTTGGGTCTTCCAGGTTTTCCATCTTTTATAAGCTCGTAACATATCTCGAAAAGAACGTTTCCATAGCGCCGCTCGCCATCTGTTATCAGTTTAAAATCTTGAGTTTGGTTGATCAGTTTCTCAATCTTTTTAATAGCTTTTCGAAAAAGGCTTCGATCTTTTTGGCCGCAACTCAACTCCCAGATAAATCGACTTTCTCTATCCATAAGTACAATGGTCCAACCTGTCGATTGATCAGAAGGAAGATTCTGTTTAATCTTTGTATAAAATTCATCACCTTCAACTGTTAATTGCAAATAGCAATGCGTAATAGCATATAGAAATAATACTTTATAAATATTTAGAAACTTGTTTTCCCAGGAAATAATTGTATTTTTAGTAACTCCACATGTTCTTGATGCTGCATTTAGTCCAATGCCTTCATTTCTGTTATTTATCACCTCCCAAATCTTGCTGATAGGATTTTTTATATTTTGAATAAATGTATTTTTAGTTTCAGAGAAAAGACATTTACAGCTTGCACAAACAAGCATAGTGCGAAGACCATGATTTTTTGTTCCATACAGATATTTCTTATATTGCTCTGTGTGGTTACAAACTGGACACTTTTTTTAAAATATTCATACGATTAACCTTTGAAAAATTAAATTGATATTAATAGATTATACTTAACCGATCACATACTTAATATATGAAAATTATTTCGACAAGTTATGTTTGTCTATCAAACTGAACCAGTGCCGGTCTGCCTGCTTCAGGATAATCTTTTCCCAGTCTTCATCCACACCCCCCTGCAACTACCTTGTCTGTATGCCAAGTGATACGCGCCCTGTCGGGGTACCTGAGCTGTTACGATTATTCTATATTTTGATGCTCAAATACAAGATTAAAACCAACTTGTGGGAAATGATGGACAGAAAATTAAGAAAGGATGGTATTGGTGAGATTGTTGATAGCGTATATGCCGGGTCAGAAATGACATTTTTATGCCTGCCAATAACTCATCATCAACCTGGAAATTTGAAATCAGGCTTTCGTTCGATTTATACCTCTGATTCGAGCTTGATAAAAAAATATTGGCCTTGATTGTCTTCCTGAAGATAGTAGCTATACTCTGAGACGGCATAATTTGTGATTTTCCAAACGTCTGAAACCGTGATCATAACTAACTGGTAACTGTGAAGTGACGACCTTGTGGTTTTGCAAAATCACAATTTATGCCGTCCTGCAGTATAACGTCAGTTTATCATTCCTATTGCTTACCTCTTCTCCGCAAGGGCTTGAGCAACTTGGGTGAAAAGGATGAATGGATCCTATGAATCGTGAAAGCAGGTTATTCCGTCAGCGAATCCAGAGTATCTTTCAGATCTTTCAGACCATAAGGCTTCATCATACACGCTTTGAATCCATGAGTCTGATAAACCGCCATCGAAGCATCATCGGAATACCCGCTTGAGACAACAGCTTTTACTTCAGGGTCTATCTTTAGAAGATTCCGTATCGTTTCTTCTCCACCCATGCCACCTCTGATCGTGAGGTCCAGGATGACAATATCGAATGGTGTCCCCTCTGTCAGTGCCTCCTGATATTTTTCCAGAGTTTCCTGGCCATGGCTTGAGACCTCGACCTCGTGACCGAGCATGGTGAGTAGTTGACGACTAAGATTCAACAGGGACTCATCATCGTCCATCACCAGTATTCGTAA
>CAILKW010000295.1 GCA_903834845.1 uncultured Bacteroidia bacterium
TATCTTTGCACCGCTTTAATCAAATGGCCCTGTAGCTTAATGGATAGAGCATCTGACTACGGATCAGAAGGTTGGGGGTTCGAGTCTCTCCAGGGTCACCAAAAAAAGCCAATTACTTGTAAATCAGTAGTTGGCTTTTGTATTTTAAGGAATTTGGACAACATATAGATAGAACCGTCTCAACTATAATTGAAAGGGTTTTGATTTTATGATGTGGTTTTTAACTTATTCTTCCATATCTCCATTTGCAATGTTTATAATAGGTTAACAAATTGCGATCGGATTATATTAACACACAATTCTGCACACCACCTTTAAAGGGGAATAAAAAAATCAAAGGTCAATCAGACGATAGTTTGGTGGGAAACTTTCATGGAAATTTTTTATAAGTATTGTTTCGATGTTTCGTAGTTCATGATTATTTGCCTACGAATTCCATGACCTTGTTTTTATAGCCTTTTCCCGTTTTGCGTGAAGCTGTCATTTGCTTTGACAAAAACTCGACTTCCAATACATCATCATCGGTTGTAGATGTAACACTTAAAACGCTCTGGAGCTTTTCAACGGTTTCGATCAATTTTGACTTATTGGCGTTCGGGGTTAAATGAATCTGAATTGTTTCCATGTCCTTAAATTTTGGTACAAGGTTAGTAAAAAGAATATTGTTGCTATTTTTGGTTAAGTTGATTGCTTAACAGGTTGCCTTTGTTGTTGATGTTCTCAATAGATTCTTCGAGCCGCTGCCGGTTTGCCTTGCTACGGTTCAGGTAGTAGGTTTCCTGCATTGAGTTGAATTCTGTTAGGGTCATCATTACGATACTTTTCCCTTTTGGCCGGTGAATCAACAACAATTCGTCACCGTCTGTTACTGCATCGAGATTGATTTTCAAATTTTGCCTGAGTTCCGAATAATTTACAGCTTTCATGATAATACATTTAAAACAGTACAAAATTAGGTACTTTTTTTTGATATTCTACAACACCAATCCAATCAATTTCATTGCATTTTGCTTGTCCGATTTTTCGATATTGCACTAAGGGGCAAAAGATTTCGAATTTTCAATGTGGCCACTCATCGAACCGATAATAGGATCTTTAATCCATTTATAAAATAGGCTGCCACACAATACTTCACATGCCGTATGTGAGCTTGCAATGTAGGTAGTAGAGACCTGCTTGTTTTCCCTGTTCTTATTGTCGGGAATGTTTACAATTCTGGTGATCTCGCAATAGCGGAAAAATTCTTTTAAATGTATATTGTAAGCTTTGAGCCTAAATTGGAGTTGAAATTAATAACTAAGTGGTTTCAGATTGAGAAAGTGCAGGTATTTTAAGGAAAGTTTCATACTTTGTTACTTCCTCAAACCGAGGTTACGCTGTACAAGTGATATCTGTAGTTTATTATTTATCTGATAATTATCTGGTTCAGGCTTTATGGCCTGCGCTTTAAAAAGTACAAAAATCTTTGGTTACTCATCCTGTTTATCGGTAACAGTGGGATGCAACAACGACAACTGTAAAACGATTGCAATTGCAACGGGGATAGCAAGAAGTGCCATATCTCGACCCAGATTACCTGAATCGGTTGATTTACCTAAAAGGTTAGTGATAAAAGCACCGGCAAAAACCCCAGTCATATTCATAAGTCCATAGCCTGCTGCCCTGTGCCGTGATGATATAAACTGACACAAAATCGGCATGTTATTGGCATCGAACATTCCAAAACCAATTCCAAAAAGTACTCCTCCACCAACA
>CAILKW010000296.1 GCA_903834845.1 uncultured Bacteroidia bacterium
GAACTTGCCCGCTTTCTTGTATTTGCTTAAAGTCAATCATCCCAAAATATTCAGAAGGATCGAAAAGACCGTTCAATCTGTTGCCCCATATATCATAAATTTGATTTTGGAACCCAACCGTCTTAATACCAACGAGATCGAATTGCGGTGGACAGACAAGGGCGATCCTGACTCAAATTTTTCAGCTTTTCAGTTTTCTGATGGCACTCTACGGTTTATTGCGTTAGCCACTTTATTGATGCAACCTACACCACCCGACGTAATTGTGATTGATGAACCGGAATTAGGATTACACCCTTTCGCTATCGGAAAATTGGCTGCTATGATCCAGGCAGTCTCAAATACTTCACAAGTGATTGCGGCAACTCAGTCACCGGGTCTGATCAACCATTTTTCCCCTGAAGATATTTTAGTAATGGACAAAAGCGATGAAGAGAATCAAACCATTATTAAACGGCTTGATCCTGTTGCTTTGAAAGTATGGTTGGAGGATTTTACCTTAGGAGATTTGTGGGAACGAAATATAATCAACGCAGCACAACCTTTTAATAAGTAATATGAAAAGGATCATCATAATTGGAGAAGGGCAAACTGAGCAATCATTTTGCAAAGATGTTTTGCAGCCTCATTTCAGCAAAAGCCAAATTTATTTAGCTAATCCAGTCATTAAGAAAAACAGTGGTGGAATCGTAAATTGGGAAGCTTTAAAATATCAGATCGAGACGCATTTGCTTCAAGATCAAAAGGCTTTTATTACTACTTTGATTGATTATTATGGTATTCATTCGCATCATGACTTTCCCGAATGGAATGAAGCTCAAAAGATTCCTGATAAAACTAAGCGCATGTGCAGATTGGAAAATGCAATGAAGGAAAATCTACAGTTCGATTTACAGGATAGGTTTATTCCCTATATTCAACTTCATGAGTTTGAAGGACTACTATTCAGCGAAATAGAAGTTTTCGACAACTATTTTGAGTGGAACGAATTTAAAGATTATAATTATCTGGTCGAAACAATTCAGCTTAATCCCAATCCTGAGATGATCAATGACAATTCCGAAACGGCACCTTCAAAGAGGTTGGCAAGAATACTTAAAGGGTACTCTTCCGAAAAGAAAAATCAGAAGGTTCTATATGGATCATTGTTGGCCCAGGAGATTGGCCTTACGAAAATTCGGGCCAAATGCCCAAGATTTAATGATTGGATTACTAAATTGGAAAGCATAGATGAAATCGGTTAAATAAATGTTAACAAACCCTTTACATGATTACTCGTATTAAAATTAATGGGTTTAAAAGTTTGGTCCAAACAGACCTTTATCTGGGGCCATTCACATGTATCGCGGGTGCCAATGCCATCGGGAAATCCAATTTTTTCGATGCACTTTCCTTTCTCTCGAAACTGGCAGACAAAACGATTATTGAGGCAGCCAAATCTGTGAGGAGCGAAAACCAAAAAAATTCCAATATCCGTGATATTTTCTATAGAAGCGGTGCAGATTTTATGTCGGAGATCACTTTTGAAATCGACTTTTTAATCCCATCGACGGGGGTTGATGATTTAGGACAAACTGCAAAAGCAACGATAACATGTTTAAGGTATAAATTAGGGCTTAAACTGAATGAGGAATCCAGTATCAAGGAACCCATTGAAATCATCAAAGAGGAATTATTGCCGATTACACTCGGTGAAGCAAGAAATAGTATTTTCTTCGATAAGAGCAATGATTGGCTAAGTTCCGTACTCATAGGAAGACGTTCTACCAAAAATCCATTTATTTCATACGCTGATGGAAAAATAAAGCTTCATCAGGATGGAAGCAAAGGACGTACAACCGAATTTATTGCCGAGAAAATGCCGAGAACATTGCTTTCGACAGTCACAGCCGAATCGCCAACAGCATTTTTGGCACGGCAGGAAATGCGAAACTGGATGATGTTACAATTTGAACCCAGTGCCTTGCGTCAGCCAAATTCAATTTTTGAGGTTAAAAATGCCAAAATCAAGGCAAACGGATTAAACTTGCCAGCCACCTTGTTTAGATTACAATCGTCTGTTAATCAGGATAATGATATTTATCAAAAACTCACAAACAGGTTGAAGGAACTGGTTGAAGACGTGACTGAAATTTCAATTGACAAGGATGAGAAACGGGACCTGTTGACGTTACAGATCAGGTTCAGGGATGGACTTACCTTACCAGCTCAATCATTATCGGATGGAACACTTCGGTTTTTAGGATTGGCAATTATCGAAGAAGACAGTTCCGGTAGCCGTTTAATTTGCCTTGAAGAACCAGAGAATGGGATCAATCCTAAGAAAATATATGAAATGGTTGAATTGCTCAAGGATAAGGCAACCGACCCTGAATTTGAAGTAGATGAGAATAATCCCTTGCGTCAGGTGATCATCAACACCCATTCGCCAATAGTCGTAAGGGAAGTTCCTGATGAAAGCTTGTATCTTGCTAAAGGAAAGGAAGTTTACTGTGAATTGTTCAAGAAGAAAATTGCCTATACCGGATTTTCAGCTTTAAACAGTACGTGGAAAACAAATAATACTTTAGCTGAAACTACCTCTTTGGGTGAGATATCTGCTTACCTGGAAAAAACGATTGTAAATAATTATTTAGCGACATAGAATCTATGGAACTCAAACCTTACCAACAGCAGGTTATCAACGACTTATCGTTATTTTTGGAACAGATACAGGAAACCAAAGATGTGAAGGAGGCCTTTTACAACTTCTGGACAAAACACCCCAAAACGCCTTTGTTCCCTTTTGCTGGATCGGCCATCGAACCCTACAAAAACAACATTCCACGCGTTCCACATATTTGCATCAAAGTCCCAACGGCAGGTGGCAAAACGTTTATTGCCTGCAACGCGATCAAAACCATTTTTGATGCTTTTCATTACGACCGTCCAAAGACCGTTGTCTGGCTTGTCCCTTCAATTACAATTTTAGACCAAACCATCAAAAACCTGAAAGACCCTTCGCACCCTTACCGCCAAAAGATAAATTCCCAGTTTGGGAACAGAGTTGAGATTTTCGATAAAGCAACTTTGTTGCAAGGCAGTGGGTTTAATGCAACTTCCATAAAAGAACAGTTGAATATTCTGGTTTTTAGTTTCGACAGTTTAAGGGCAAAAAACAAAGACGACAGAAAGGTCTTTCAGGAGAACGGAAATCTCCAATCGTTTGAAAACCTTTTAGATAAATCTAACGAGATAACGTTGGGCTCGGTTGTCAGTTACCTGAATCCTGTAGTTATAGTTGACGAAAGCCACAATGCCGAAAGCGATTTAAGTGTTGACATGCTAAAGGTGCTCAATCCTTGTTTTATCCTAGACCTTACGGCAACACCCAGGAACAACAGCAACATTATAAGCTTTATTGATGCCTTAGAATTGAAAAAGGAGAGCATGGTAAAACTTCCTGTCATTGTTTACAACCATCAGGATAAGTCGGAGGTAATCAACTCAGCTTTACAGTTGCAAAAAAAGCTTGAAATTCAAGCAATTGATGAAGAGAAGAAAGGCGGCAAATACATCCGGCCTATCGTATTGTTTCAGGCACAACCTAAAATTGGAAAGAATTTTAAGGATGAGGCCGAAGAAAAATCAAATGTCCAGAAACTCAGGGAGAAGCTTTTAGAACTCAAAATTCCGGCAGACCAAATAAAGATTAAAACGGCTTACATAAATGAAATAAAAGGTGAAGATCTTATGAGCAAGGAGTGTAAGATACGCTATATCATTACTATAAATGCTCTGAAAGAAGGTTGGGATTGTCCGTTTGCGTATATACTGGCTTCATTGGCCGACAAATCATCGGCAATTGATGTTGAGCAAATTTTGGGACGTGTTTTACGACAACCTTATGTTATGAAACACAGTTTTCCTTTACTCAACCTGAGTTATGTATTAACCGCCTCATCGAGGTTTCTTGAAACCCTTGACAATATTGTGAAGGGCTTAAATAAAGCCGGTTTCAGCGATAAAGATTTCAAATTGGCTGATCCTGAAAAGGTTGACGAGGCAAAGAAACAAGAGATATTACAGCAACTTACAATTTTTTCATCATTGCAAGAGACTCCGGAAGATATTACTTCGGATATTGATTTATCAAAAATAGTGACAATTTCGGGTGCTGCAACTGAAAATGATTCAGTTGCAGCTATTGAACAAACAGCTATTCAACAAACCGAAATATTTGAAAAAACCGTTTCAGAAATAGAAGCAAATAATCATATCCCAATGCCAAACGAAATACAAAAGCTCGTGAAAACCTATAATATTAAAGACATTTTCAGAGAACAGGCAGCGCAAATTGCATTGCCACAGTTCTATTTGAAGGTTCCGGCTAACGATCTGTTCGGAAATAACGAGGAAGAATTTCCACTTGAAAAGGAAAATCTATTGGAAGGTTTTGCTCTCAGCAAAGCAGATACCAACATTGCCTTCGACAGCATTACTTCTGAGCTTTACAAAGTTGACCTTGATTCAAGTAAAAAAGAACATACCCCAACATTTGTTAAGCTTGACGGGGAAATAAAAGACCGGGTAATGACCTATATTCTTGACCCAACGAGAAAAGATAGTCGCGTCAATAATTTCACCAAACGGATCATGGACATTATCGGTAATATGTACCCAATTCCCGACAAGGAGATTGAAAAGTTTATTAAACGTATTTTGGAAGATTTTAAAGACAGTCAATTTAATGACCTCGCCAACAATGAATATACTTACACCGATAAGATAAAACTTAAAATCAAATCGTTGTCAGAAGTTTATGCCGAAAAGAAGTTCAGGGACTATCTTGATACAGATAAAGTATTTATCAAACAATTGTTTAAGTTGCCGAAAAGCATAATGCCCGGCGAAACATCGAAGAATATTACTAAGTCGTTGTACGAGAAAGAAGGCAGTATGAATGGTTTTGAAGAACGGGTGATTAACGAGATTGGGAACATGTCAAATATTGCTTTCTGGACCAGGAATATTGAACGTAAAGGCTATTGCATCAATGGGTTCATTAATCATTATCCCGATTTCATTATCCAAACCAAAAGTGGCAAGACTATATTATTGGAAACCAAGGGTGACCACTTGGATGCAGAACAAAAAATTAAATTGGGTGAACTTTGGAAAAGCAAAGCCGGGAATAATTTCCGGTATTTTATGGTTTATGAAAGGCGCACAGTTGACGGAGCCTATAAATTGGAAGATTTTTTGAATATTATTAAAAACATTTAGTCATCTTCTTAAAGCTGTTCTTTCACAAACTTACGGACAATTTCAAGGTGATCGAAAGCCATTTCGGGTAATGAGGTAATAGGAAACCAATCAGCCTGATCGGCATCATCACTCCCAACAACATCAAGCGGCTGATTAACTCTTCCATAAAATACTGTTGAAACAGTGCGATGACGCGGGTCGCGGTCTAAAGCATCAAAAGTATAAAACTGGCGTAGTTCAACTCCTTGAATTCCAGTTTCTTCAAAAAGCTCACGCACACAAGCATCATTTAAAGTTTCGTCCATTCCAACAAAACCGCCTGGTAAAGCCCACATACCTTCAAAGGGTTCGAATTTACGCTGAATAAGTAAAATCATAGTTTGGCCAAAATTCGCAGCTACAACAATGGCATCAACAGTCATTGCCAGACGTGGGTATTTGTAACAATATCTTAAATCTTCTTTTTCAGTCATTCCTCTTTTGGTTTTTTCGAATTTCGCACAATAATATAGACCACAATAATAATGGCGAAAAGGTAACCAATTATTTCAAGATGTCCCATAGTTTTTCAAAATCTGAGATTAAACATATAAAATTCTGATTATTAGCAACTTTTCTGGTTGTCAATCATTAATTATCCGTCTCATCAACCTCATTTGATGAGTATAACGTCCTGTATCAACATTAAAAATTCCAAAATGATCAATTTTATCAATCCTAACTTTTCCCGATGAATGGATGACTTTATTCGTTTCCAACATTACGCCTACGTGAATAATTGCACCCTCATCGTTGTCAAAAAATGCAAGATCTCCCGGTAAAGCTTCTTCAACAAACGTAAGATTATCACCTAACAAAGCTTGTTGATGAGCATCGCGAGGAATTGGAATACCAGCCATTTTATACAGTACTTGAGTAAAACCGGAGCAATCTATGCCCAGAGGCGACTTGCCACCCCAGAGATAAGGTGCGTTCAAATATTTTAGGGCATTTTCAATTATCACCTCGCGAATAGTTTGTTGAGGAGAGGTAATACTGTTTCGAATTATTTTATAATTGACCTTTCCAATCCTGAAAGAGCGGCTTGCCTTGTTGAATTGTGGCAAAAAACTACCGGCTACGATTAAAAAATTGCTCCTGCTACCTTTAAGTTGGACGTTGTTAATTAAATCGGTCGTCACAAAATGTGCAACTCCTACCGATTGCAAAAAGATTTTTTCACTCACTTCATTGACCATTTTTTGGTCAATCCACCCCTCATACTCATCGAAAGTAAGCTTTATACGACACCATTTTGCACTCTCCTCCATTATCGTATAGTGCTCTCCAAAAAGTATTTGAGTACACATTTCGCTCCTTTCCTGCGGTTCTGACCGCACTGGAACAATACTGAGGTTTGATATCCCGTATTTCATTAAAAAATAACTACTTTTGATTAATTCCAAATGTACAAATAAATTGGGTTCTGCTATTAATCTTAAATAAGAAAAAATTATGAATCTGGAAAAGAAAAATTGGTTTGATTCACAAAGCTGGCATACGATTTATTTAACTTCATTATTTGTGATTACTGCAGTTGGCCTCTATTTTGCGCTACCTCAGGAGGGAAGATTTCGGTATGAATTTCAAAAAGGGAGGCCATGGATGCACCCAACATTGATTGCCCCTTATGACTTTGCCATAATGAAATCTAATGAAACAATTACCACAGAACGTGATTCACTTCTCAGGTCGTTAACTCCATATTTCATTTTACATGATTCAATTGGTAAACAGCAGATTGTAGCCCTATCATCCAAAATTGATGAAATAACATTAAGTGAGAATACTGAGATTCTTTACTCCAGAATAGTAAAAAACAGGGTACTCTCAATATTTGAGAAGATCTATAAGGCAGGAATACTCGATCAGGGTGCTGGAAATTATCCACCCTTTGCCGGAAAAAGTGAATTGTTTATTGTAAAAAATAATGTTGCCGAAAAAGTTTCCTCAGGTCAGTTATACTCTTTAAAAACGGCCTATTCAGAAGCAGATACTAAACTTGATATCCTTAAAGCAAGCGACCCTGACCTTAAACAAATTATAGAAAAACTCCGTCAGGAAAATTATCTGACAGTAAATCTAACTTATGATCCTGATAAAACTGAGACCGAAAAGCAGAAAATTCTTGAAAATCTTTCCACAACTTATGGCGTAGTACAGGAAGGAGAACGTATTGTTTCGCAAGGAGATTTAATTTCACCGGATACATATCGCATTATCGACTCCTTGAAATTAACTTATGAGAAAAGTCGTGGCAATTTCACAAAATACTATCTGATTATTATCGGTAAAGTGGTATTTATCTGCATGTTACTTCTTACCCTTTTTCTGTTTATCTATAATATCAGACGAAAGCTTCTGAAATCAAAACGCGACATAACCTTTACTCTGGTAATGATGTTGCTGATGATATTTTTTTGCAGGATAATCGTTCTTTCAAACAATTTTCCCGTTTACATTGTCCCATTCACCGCTCTGGCATTGATCATCCGGACTTTCCTCGACGCCCGACTTGCAATTTTCGTGAATACAATAGCCGCAATTTTTGTTGGCTTTATGGTTCCTAACGGATATGAATTTATTCTGCTTTCGATACCTGCAGGAAGTATTGCAGTAATAAGTCAAAGTAATCTTCAACGGCGTGACCAATTGATTCTTACCTCATTAATAATTTTTTTCGTTTACTCTGTTACATATATCGGTATTTCTCTCATTCAGGAAGCCAGTCTTGCCGGAATTGACTGGGCAGTAATGAAATGGTTTGTGATAAATGCTGCCCTCACTTTGATTACCTACCTCGTTGTTTTTTTAATCGAAAAGTCCTTCGGATTTGTCTCCGATGTTACTCTTATTGAATTGTCATATTCAAATCAAAAGCTTCTTCGTAAGCTGGCAGAAGAAGCTCCGGGGACATTTCAACATTCACTTCAGGTTGCAAATCTGGCTGAGGAGGCAATATTAAAATTAGGAGGAAATCCGCTGCTTGTAAGAGCCGGTGCACTTTATCATGATATAGGAAAACTTATTAATCCACAATATTTTACCGAAAATCAGGAAATAGGAATAAACCCTCATGACCAACTAACATTCGAAGACAGTGCCAAAATAATCATGGAACACGTTATTCGGGGTGTTGAACTTGCCCGGAAACATAAAATACCTGAACAAATCATAGACTTTATTAAAACACATCATGGCGCAACCAAAACTGGCTATTACTACATTGAACTAAAAAACAAGAAAATGCAGGATATTGATGAAAGCCGTTTTACATACCCCGGCCCGGTGCCTACGACTCGTGAAACAGCTGTTGTGATGCTGGCTGACAGTATTGAAGCAGCTTCACGTAGTCTCATAAAAAAAGATAACGAAAACTTTAAAAAACTAATTGAAAAAATATTTCAGCAAAAAATTGAAAGCGGACAACTCAGCTATTCACCATTGACTTTCAAGGATATTACCATCATGAAAGAGATATTTCTTGAAAAACTGCACAATATTTACCATGTAAGGATTACTTATCATCAAAAAGAATCGTCTTAAGAGTATAGTTTTTGAAAACTGTCAATTCGTTCAGATCAAAATATTAACAAATAAAGTTTCGCATGAAAAGTATTATTTACTGGTTGCTCCTCCTCCTTTGCTACCACATTTTTTTTAGCTGTAAAAAAGAAATAACACAGGAAAACATTCAAACAGTTGACCCGTCCGTGCAGTTTACTGCCGACACCTTTAACGATTTGTATTTGTGGTACGAATCAATGCCAGTCGTTGATCTTACAACAATTAAAACCCCGGATGAATACATTGGACAAGTGAGATATATCAAAGATAGGTGGAGTTTCACAATGTCTTATACCGATTTGATTGATTTATTAGAGAAAGGAGAGACAACAGGCTGGGGCGCAGGTTTGGCGTTTGACGACCAGGACAAACTTCGAATTTTATTCGTTTACAATAACAGCGCGATGGGGAAGGCTGGCGTAAAAAGAGGATGGCAAATTAAAGCAATAAATTCAAAAACAGTTGATTCAATGAGCGATAGCGATGTAAACACAGCTCTTAACAACTCCAGTAATTCGTTTGTGTTTACAAAAAACGATGGTACTGATATAACAATTCCTATGAGCAAAGGAACTATCGTTATTAATTCTGTCCAGTATTCCGGTGTTATTCAAAAAGGTGCAAAAAAAATCGGTTATCTTGTTTTTAGTGATTTTCTTGGTAGCTCAGTCAAAGAACTCAATAATGCCTTCGATATTTTTTCAAAGGAAGGAGTAACCGATATGATTCTCGATCTGAGGTACAATGGAGGCGGAACACTTGACTGTGCCGACTCATTAGTTGCTTTGCTTGCAGGAAAACCGTTCAAGGATAAAGTTTATAACACATTAACATACAATAATAAACATATCCGTTTAGGATATCAGAGTATTATCGGTTTGAAAAGTAGCAGTGTTCAGACAAATAAACTTGTTGTAATCACCACGTCTTCAACGGCCTCAGCAAGTGAGCTGGTCATTTCGGGTCTGAAACCATACCTTAATATCAAACTCATTGGCTCAAAAACCCATGGTAAACCAGTTGGAATGAATATTGAAGGTGATACGAAACTAAATATTGCAGTAGCTCCTATTAGTTTCCGAAATGTAAATTCGCAAGGATACAGCGACTATTTCGATGGAATACCTGTTGACTTTGCTGTAAAAGACAATGTATCACAAGATTGGGGTGATTTATCGGATGCCTGCCTCACCGCAGCACTCAACTATATATCAACAGGAACGATAGGTATAAATGTTATTAAATCGGCTATTACGACAGATAGAATCATTTACAAAGGAACAGACAACCCAGTTGAGAATCTTTACCAATCAGGAAACAAAATTATTAAATGAAATTGTGATGATGAATGAAATTTAGATTGATTTTAAATATCAATTAGATGTTGAAATCCAATTCTATTTTCTATTTTTCGGACTTTATTCATACGTCACAAATTTATTATGCGAACAATAAAAACGACTCTCATTCTATTCTTTAGTTTATGGCTCTCTATAAGTTTTACACTTGCCGGAAACAAAGATGATGATGGTTATAAGTTCCAATCAATCAAAGAAATACCTCATACTTCAGTTAAAAATCAATTCAGGACAAGTACCTGTTGGTCATTTGCCGGAATGTCGTTTTTCGAAGCCGAAATGTTACGTATGGGTAAACCGGAAATTGATTTATCGGAAATGTTTATTGTAAATATGTGCTATCGCGATAAGGCTCAGAAATATGTAAGGATGCAGGGAAACACGAACTTTGGCCCGGGAGGTGTACTTTTTGACGATATTTATGTTGCCAATAATTATGGACTTGTTCCTGAAAGTGTATTTCCTGGAATAAAATACCATGAAGAAAAACATGTTCATGGCGAAATGGATAATGTTTTGCGAAATATGGTTGAAGCTGTTGTTGAAAACAAAAACAAGAAAATAACGCCTGTCTGGTACGAAGCACTAAACAGTACAATTGATGCCTATCTGGGCAATATACCGCAAAGCTTTGAATATAAGGGTAAGACCTATACTCCCAAATCGTTTTCAGACAATTATTGCGGTATTAACGGCAATGACTACGTGCAGATCACTTCTTTTACGCATCACCCTTTTTACCAGCCCTTTATCCTCGAAGTTCCTGATAATTGGCTTTGGAGTGACTTTTACAATGTTCCCCTCGATGAACTTCAGGACATAGCCGAAAATTCGATTCAGAATGGTTATTCTGTTCTTTGGGCAACCGACATAAGCGACAAAGGTTTCGCGACAACACTAAAGGGAATTGCTGTAGTACCTGATAAAACACCTGTAAACATGAATGAGGCAGAAATTGCCAGATGGGACAGCCTTTCAGAAAAAGATAGGGAATCGGAACTTTACAAATTTGATAAGCGAGGTAAAGAGCAAGTTATAACACAGGAAATCAGACAGAATGCCTTTGATAATCAGGAAACAACAGATGATCACGCAATGCATCTGATAGGTTTGGCCAAAGATCAAAACGGCACGCTTTACTACAAAGTCAAAAATTCATGGGGCAAATACAATAATTTTAAAGGTTACTTTTATGTCTCTCAGCCCTATTTCCGTTACAAAACCACTGCAATTATTGTCAATAAAGCGGCAATTCCCGAAGGAATCCGGAAAAAGCTGAAATTGTAGCTTTTTTTAATAGAAATAATAACTACTTTTGCGCCCAATTCCGTACGCAATCTCTGGCAGCAAACAAATAGACACTGTGAATATTGCGTTCGTTAATAATTTTGTTAAAATCAATCATAATGGATCTGATTAAAATTGCAGAAAACGCGTTTTTAGGTGAGCTCAAAGAACTACCTACATTTCACGCAGGCGACACTGTAACTGTTCGTTACAAGATTGTGGAAGGTGCCAAAGAGAGAATTCAGAATTACAAAGGTACTGTAATTCAAATCAAAGGTACCGGTACAACAAAAACATTTACCGTTCGTAAAATGTCTGGTAATATTGGTGTTGAAAGAATTTTTCCGTTCTTTTCACCTTTTATTGATGGCATCGAAGTAAACCGTATGGGCCGTGTACGCCGTGCACGCTTGTTCTATCTTCGCGAATTGACTGGTAAAAAAGCACGAATCAAAGAAAAAAGATTCTGAAAACAATGTCTTGAAAAAAAGGATTCCTCAAAAAGGAATCCTTTTTTTATCTAATTTTAGAAAAAAATATCGTCTGTTTATGGCACTTGTTTTAAAGGAAAAATTATTTACCCAAAGGTTGTTTGTTGACTATGGATTAATCACTATAGGATCTTTCATTATGGCTGTGGGTTATGTGTTTTTCATAACTCCGCATAAAATAGTTCCGGGGGGTATTTATGGCCTTGGTATCGTCATTTATTACCTTACAAAAGGTATGACATTATGGCCGGACGGATTTCCGATAGGAATATTTAACTTGTTAGTAAACATTCCTTTAACCTATTTTGGAATTAAACTACTTGGGCCGCGATTCGGAACTAAAACTATCTATGGTTTTGTTTCGTCTTCAATATTTATGGACGGTATCACCTGGATGCGCGAAATTGGAGACGCCCCTTTAGTCAGTGATGTATTGCTTTCGTGCATTTTCGGAGGAGTTCTAACCGGTATCGGTCTGGGAATGATTTTTAAAGCGAGAGCCACATCGGGTGGCAGCGACATTATTGCAATGGTAATAACCCGATATACACGCATCCCCATAGGCCAAATGCTCATCTGGGTAGATTCAGCTATAGTTTTGGTTGCACTTGCAGCGTTCAAGGACTGGCAAATTCCACTCTATAGTATGATTGTTATTTATATTACAGGCCGTGCAATCGACATGATTCTGCAAGGGGCGAATTATAATAAAGCCTTAATTATTATTTCTGATAAGCACGAAGAGATAAGAAATAAGATTATTAACGATCTTGAGCGCGGCGGAACCTATCTCAAAGGAGTGGGAATGTTTACAAACACTGAAAAAAACATCATATTTACTGTTGTGAACCGTAGAGAGATGGCAATTCTTGAGGAGCATATCAACAAAGTGGATCCACATGCTTTTATTACCATTATGGATGCAAGCGAAATTCTCGGCGAAGGTTTCCAATCTCTGAAACACAAAATCGAAGATATTTAGTAACTTGAATAATTGAGGTTTAAATCATGAAGAAATTCTTAACCTATTTCATATTGAGCTTTTACTTGTTGCCGTTTTCCGGATATTCCCAAAAAGTTGGATTAGTTCTTAGCGGAGGCGGAGCAAAAGGACTGGCTCACATTGGTGTTATAAGGGCACTTGAAGAGAATAATATACCGATAGACTACATAACAGGAACGTCAATGGGCGCAATTATAGGAGGACTTTATGCAGCCGGTTATTCACCAGATGAGATGGAAACCCTCTTCAAATCGGAAGATTTCGAACTCTGGTCAAAGGGGATAATTCCACCGAGGTATGTTTATTATTTCAAGAAACTCGATGAAAATCCATCGTTTATTGATCTCGATTTTGCTCGAAAAAAGGATAAAATGCAACTTGCACTCCCAACTAATATTATCCCGGAGGGACAAATAGATTTCGCTTTTATGGAATTATTCAGTCCTACAAATGCCGTTTGTGAAAACAATTTTGATCAGCTTTTTGTCCCATTCCGTTGTTTAGCGACCGACATTTACCGCAATGAGACGAAAGTTTTCAGCAAAGGCGACCTGGGCTTAGCCATCAGAGCATCTATGACTGTTCCATTCTATTTTAAACCTCTCGAAATTGACAGCGTTTTACTTTTTGACGGTGGATTACTCAATAACTTCCCTTTCGATGTAATGATTCGTGATTTTAAACCAGACATCATTATTGGAAGTGCGGTTGACATTAAAGATAAAAAGCCCGAAAAAGATGACCTGAAACTTCAAATATGGAATATGATGGTTAGAAAAACGAACTATACTATACCCGACAGTCTGGGGATAACAATCAAATCTCCCGTTGACCAATATGAGCTTCTCGACTTTGAACAATTCAATGAAATAGAAAGAGCAGGATACAAATCGGCAATTGCAAAAATGGATTCAATTAAAACACGAATAACCAAAAGATCCGATTTTGACCTGCTTACACGCAGACGCGAGGAATACAGAAGTAAAAGTCCATCAATGATATTTAACAATATTCAGGTTTCAGGCGTAGATGGATCTCAAAGGTATTACATTATACAATCCATTCGTCACAAATCAAAAACATTTAATTTAGAAGAACTTAGAAGAGAATATTTTAAAATTTTGGCTGACGATAAAATCAAATCACTCCTTCCTACTGCTGAATATAATCAGAAAACAGGCTATTTCGACTTGCAACTAAAAGCAGAGCAAAAAGAACCACTTGCAGTAGGTGTTGGAGGCTACTTTTCTCTATCGGATGTCAACCAGGGATATATAGGGCTCGACTACCGTTTATTCAACAATCTGCCTATTACTATTCAGTCCAATATCCATATCGGTAAATTTTACAGCTCCTTTCTTTTAGGATCACGATTTAATTTTATTACTAAACAGCCCTTTTCTCTGGAACTCTATTTCATAAAAAACAGGTTTAACTACTTTTCGGGATCAACAGAACTCTTTTTTGAAGATAAACGCCCTCATTATGTAATTCGTAATGAAGATAATATTCAGTTCGATATTAGTTTTCCGGCACAGACAATCTCAAAATGGGAGGCGGGTATTAACTTTGTTAATCAGGCGGATGAATACTTTCAAACAACAAAATATACTCAAAACGATGAACCGGATCTAACAACTTTTACTGCCGGAAATTTGCATGCCCGTTTTGAGGTAAAAGCCTTTAATAAAAAACAATATCCTACCGAGGGTAAAATGCTTAAATTCGAAGCAATGTACATGTTCGGAACCGAAAAAGAGACCCCCGGATCAACTAACACTTTGAATTTACCTTTTCGCAATAATCACCGCTATATTCAGTTGGAGCTTTGCTACGAAAGGTATTTTCAACCATCCAAAAGACTGATTCTCGGTATAGTTACCGATTCATATTTCTCGACTCGAAAGCTTTTTAATAACTATACTTCAACGTTGATTTCAGCCCAAAATTTCTCACCAACAGTAAATAGTACGATGAGATTTTTGCCTGACCTGAGGGCAAATAATTTTGTTGCAGGTGGTTTAAAAGCAATATTTCCAATATCGCAATCCACGCACTTCCGATTCGAAGGATACTATTTTCAGCCATTTACAGAACTATTGCCAGGAATTAATAATCAGCCGAATTACAGCGATAAACTATTTTCTTCAAATCAGTTTATAGGAAGTGGTGGCATTGTTATCCACACACCTCTGGGCCCTGCAAGTTTACTTTTAAACTATTACAGCAGCAGCAATCCAAAATTTTATTTGCAGGCAAGTTTTGGATATTTACTGTTCAATCGGCATGGAAATTGAATATTTTATAACCAATATATTAAAATAAAAAACTATGTATAACATTGATCAACTGAACGCTAAGTTTGGTATTGAGGGTGAATTGATTTTCACAAAACCTGAAAACAATTTGATTTTTCTTAACATTTCAAACAAGCATGCAGATGCCGAAGTTTGTTTGTATGGCGCACATTTAACAAGTTTCAGGCCTCACAACACTGAAGAAATTCTTTGGATGAGTCCGAAAAGCAGTTTTGAACAGGGAAAGCCAATCCGTGGCGGAATTCCTGTTTGTTTTCCATGGTTTGGTCCGCATAAAACCGACCAGGAGAAACCACAACATGGCTTTGGCAGACTTATGGATTGGGAAGTAACTGAAACTGCTACAGGAACTGAGGATGAAACACTTCTCAAACTGCAACTTTGTTCATCGGCAGCAACTAAAGTCTATTGGCCTTATGATTTTTGCGCCACACTTACTGTGATAGTCGGAAAAACGCTCGAAGTTAATCTGAAAGTATCTAATCTATCAAGCATACCGTTTGAGTATTCCTGCGCCCTACATTCTTATTTTAACCTTTCAGGAATCGGAAATATTTCTATCAGCGGATTGCAAGGGGCAAATTATCACAATCAACTCGAACCCGGGGAATTTATTCAGGAATCGCCAAAAATTGAAATTCAGAAGGCTGAAACCCGCCATTATCACAATACCGAAACAACGTGCATAATAGAAGACACATGGTTTAAACGGAAAATTCGCGTTGCCAAAGCCGGAAGCAAAATTACAACTGTTTGGAATCCGGGAAAAGAAACCTGCGCTATTATTGGTGATTTACCCGATGATGGATATCTAACCTTCGTGTGTATAGAGGCTGTCAATGCTTTCGATGACATTATAATCCTTGCTCCCGGTGAATCGCATACAACACAGGCTATAATCGGGCTGGAGGAATAGAAAAAAATAACTTTGGTATTCTTTTATTAGTTTCTACTTTTCCCATTTCGTTTCATCGTAGGAGATTAAATATGTAGTAATATCAACAACTTGTCCCGAACTTGCGTGACTCTCAATAGATTCAGTTTGTTCTTTTATTGTGTCACGATAGTTTATGTCGTTGGGACAGAATACAAGGTACGCCCCTTTATTAACTCCTACGGTTTGGCAATAGTATGCAAGTTGTTTTTTCCCGTCAATGAACTGTTTGTAAGAGTGATAGATCTTCGTTTCGATTAAATACTCCCTGTTATTTACATTGATAATCATATCGCTCCTGCCTAATCCTGTGCTTGGTTCGCGATATATTTTCCCGTCAGTTTGCGTGATAAATGCGTGAATATAAGTTTCGAAGCTGTAAATCAAGGCAGCTTCCTTCAATGATTTATATTTACCGGTTTCATCCTTTTCTCTGAAAACATTGAAACCACGTCTTTTTACATACTCTTTGTATGTTTCGATTAGTTTTTCGAGTTTAAATTCTCCGCCTTCAGTGAAATAATCAGGACCATATATTGTGCGGGTGATTACGCTTTGTTCGCCATTTGTGTATGGATAAAAGGCATCGAATAGTCGTTTTTTGTAAAATGGCACCCAGAAAGCCACAAATCCGTCTTCATCTTTTTTAATTAAACCATTGGTGTGAAGAAGTTTTATACTTGGTCTGTCAATCTTAAATGGGATTTTGTCCTCAGTAAAAAGCAATCGTTCAACAAATTGACGTTCTTCTTTGGCTTTATTCAATATATTTGAAAAGTTTTTGTCAATGGCAACGTTCAAATACCAATCTTCAACTTTCAGATAATCCTCGTAAGTAATCGCCGTTTTGTCAGGATAGTCATCAACTAATTTTTTTGCAAATCCGTTTACTAATCCAGGTTGATTGGCTGTTATCTGACAAATTTTATTTTTTACTTTTTCATCAAAAAATTGTCCTGTTTCGGTTTCGTGTTGTCCCAACAGTTCAAACACTTCATCATCAGTAAAATATGGCACATTTAAGTTATCTGAAATATTAAAAGGACTCGCATTATCGCTTACGACACCAACAATGTTTGAAACCCCGACAAGGATTACGCTTTTTAAGCAATGGTTTTGGCGGGAGTGATAAGCATTTCGGATTGAATGAAGAAAATCTCCAAAGTATTCGGAATTTATCCCCTCAACCTCATCAATTATCAATACAAATTCTTGGTTTTCAACATTTGTGATGAGTTTAAAAATTTTGGATAATTCGTTTTCATTGGAAAAATCAACATTCCATTTTTTTTTTATTTCATCAGTAAGATTATAAATAAAAGTTGGGAGAGAAGCATTTTTGTAATTTTCGAAATTTATATGGGTAACTTTGTACCCTTGTTCTTCCAATTTTTCTGCAAGTTGTCCGAAATATGTGCTTTTCCCGGTTTGCCGAGGTGCCCAAATCGTAAAATATCGTTCTTTTTCAACAAGTTGTATTCCTTTAATTATCAAATCCTTTCGTTCAATGGTGTAATGTTGTGAGGAAATATTCGGGCCGGAAGTATTAAAATATCTCATATTATTGAGTCTTAATTTTTTTCTCAAAGTTAAGGATTTTTCAATTGCGACATACTTTTATGGTTGTTATTGCTATGGCAATATTGCAGGATAAGAATATGCAGCCTTTTCAAGACAAGTGATTTACTACCAAATTTCAGGATGGAATCCTCGCCTTGCAAAAGTTATTCTATTGGTAATCCCTGATAATTGATTTTGATATAAGGTACTGTACCGGTTTTATCAATCACATAGCCCCATTTTTTGATATATTCCTTTCCCGAAAGAAAGCGGTCGTTGGTTTTATTCAACAATTGGGTAAGTTTCAATTCAAGATCATTCTTTACTTTCGTAAATTTCGGGTCATTAACAAGATTATTCATTTGGTAAGGATCTTTTTGATTATCAAACAGTAACCAGGGACCCGACAAATCTTTGGTAAATGTATATCGTTTGGTTCGCACACCTCTGTATTCTACTCCACCCAGCTCAGCAGAATACTGGCCGAAAGCATGGTACGAAGCAATCAGCACTGCGTTGGTTGTATCTTTTGACTTCCCTTTTATGATTGCGGATTTATCTTCACCCTCAACAGTTGATGGAATAGGCAAATTGCAAAGTCCCAATATTGTTGGCATTAAATCGGGTGTATTGATCAGCATATTATTCTTTTTTCCTTTGTTACCCAAAAGTTTAGGGTGTCGAATTAACAATGGGACATTAATTGACTCTTCGTAAGGTCTTTGCTTATTTACAAAACCGTGCGATCTGACCATTGCTCCATGATCGGAAGTAAAAATAAATATTGTGTTATCATCAAGTCCAGTTTCTTTCAATGTTTTTTGTAAAATTCCTATGCAACTATCCAAAGCCGAAATATGACCATAATAACCAACTAAATCGGCAATTGCTTTTTCGCTTAAATCGGATGGAACATTGGGGTGAAGATTTAACAGTTTGTTTCGATAGATTTGTTTGTATGATTCGGGAGCTGTTTCAAAAGGAGTATGCGGCGGTCCCCATGAAAGTATCATAAAAAATGGCTTTGCATCCTGTTTCCCGGCTTTAATATAATTTGCAGCATCAACAGTTTGAGCAAAGGCATCGTATCCTTCCCATTTTGCTTTTTTATCATCATTTCCCCAATAAAACGAGTTATTGTAATCGTGAGTACATTCAAGAACTTTCCAGTATTCAAAACCCTGACGGCGTTCGATAGGTATAAAAGAATTCCTCCCATGACCATCGAGATGCCATTTCCCAATGTAAGCTGTTTTATAACCTGCTGATTTAAATATTTTTCCAAGTGACGGTGCTTCAGGATTCAGGAGAACATCGTTTACAAAAACTCCGGTTGTAAGCGGATACTGGCCGGTCAATAAACTACCGCGATAAGGGCAGCAAACAGCACAACAGGAAATAGTATTTGTAAAATTGACAGCTTGCGTGGCCAGTTTATCAAGATTTGGAGTAAGTACGTCCTTGTTTCCGTTGTAGCCCAAATCCTGTCCTCGCCATTCGTCAGCAAGGATAAACACTACATTTGGTGCTTTTCTGTCTTGCCCGCTAACCGATGCCGAAAGCACACTTAAGAATGCAATACCGATATTTACATTTAACTTTGGGTTCATTTGAAATAATTATTTATGATCAGGATTGACTTGTTATTTTTTCAAGATTTTCAAAAAAATGGTCAACATCTTCATGAATTTCATCAGGAAGCATTGCTGATGCAACAGCCAACCTATTAATCTTCAAATTTTTACTTTCAATACCTTTAATTTGCAGGAATAAAGAATCCGGATTTTCAAACAGGAGTTTTTTCCCATCTATAACTGAGAAAATTTGTGCTTTTATAGTTTTCCAATTCCCTTTTGGAGGAAGAAACAAGTTTTGTCCCACAAATACATTTTCAATCAATTCATTATAAGATATTAAAAATAAGTCCTTTAAGGCCGCATTTTTTTCGTTAACCACAGCCCGTTTCCAAGCATCAGGGACTAACAAATAATTGTCGATGTTTTTCCGTTTCCATTCATTTAATACGCTTTGGTTTGATGAGGGATTTAATGCAACATCATCATTATCGTAATCCAATAAAATGGCTCTTTTAACGTCAGGAACTATTTGTTTTAGTGCATTAAAATGATTATCAGCTTTTTTAATCATTTCCTTTTTAGTTGAACCACCTAAAATATAGGGATAGAATTTTTGGTATAACTCACTTTTCCCCAAAATGTTAGCCCATGCCGAAAGAATCCGCTCATCGTCTTCACCTTTAAGGTAAAGAATATAACCAGACTCTTGTGTTCTCACAATATCCATGTTATCAATAATGCTTAGAGCCGCAATTATGGTGTTGGTGGACTCAACACGCATTGGTTTGCCGGATAAAATAGAAAGAATGGAATTTATTTCAACACCTTTAATAAACTCTTCGGAGTGTGTAGCAATTAAAAATTGTGTTTTGTTCTGTTGCTTTAAATAATTAATAATCAGGCGTTGTAGGTTGATATGCAGGTGTGCGTCCGGCTCGTCAAATAATATTGTTGTTGCGTCGGGATAACCATACAGAAACGCCATTAGAGTAACAATCTGGTGAAACCCGCTGCCACCGGAAATGATGTCGAAAACCTTTTTATTTGTTTTATATTCAACGATAATTTCGGTACTAATCGTTTTCTTATATTGAGGACACAATAATTCCACTCCAAACCATTCTTTAATCCGCGATGCTATTTCTTTCCAGTCATTATTGTTTTCAACAGCAATATCTTGTCTGTCAATAACCCGATATAATAGATTACGAAGTACTGAACCAGGCTGGGCTTTCCCGACATTTTGGCGAACATTACCATCATCAAGCCATTTTTCGTGAGGTTCCAAACCGGAAAAAGGAGGTACATAAATAATACGTGGCAATTGATTTTCGGAATCAAGTTTTACGAAATCAGCCCAATTCACTTTTGGTTTTGCATAAACAGATTGAGGCGATTGATAACTAATTTTTACACAAAAATTCTTTTCCTCACCCTTTGTGTTCTTCCAGTAAACATCAATTTCGATATAAATGTAAACTTGCAACTTGCCTCCCTTTTTCGTTTTGTCTTCTTTGTATTCACGATCAGTTCGATCCGTCCACAGCAAATTGAATTCCGGTAACGGCAGAGCGGTGAAGTTAGGTAAAACAACCTGTATCCCGCTTGTACCCTTTTTATTCGACAAACGAAACTGATCAACACAATACTGCCAAATAGCCATGGCTTGCAGCACTGTACTTTTGCCGCTGTTGTTAGAGCCAACTATCAAATCGAAATTATTGAACAGAAAAGTTTCGTCTTTTACTTTCTTGAAATTTTTTAAAATTAGCTTGTGTATCATAGCATTGCATTATAAGTAAACAAATGATAAGGTTTCAAATATCAAAGCGAAAACCAATAACTGAATTTTACCATAAAAACATTTTTCGCTTTCAGATCTCTGATGCCACCAAAACTATTGGTTATGGAACTATTGTAACTGTCAGTATTTAAAGAACGGGTATTAGTCCAAACCAGATAAAGTGCCGATCCTGGACTAAATTCCCAGCGTCCGACAAGATTTGAACGAAATTCCTGAAAATTAAAATCGGGGTTCGCCATTTTAAAATCAACCTGACGATCACTGTTTGAATCCAATGAATAAATTTTATTCTCAACACCTAAAATTGTTAAAGGATTGTAACGCTCATTAATATTGCGGTTTCCGGCATCGGCAACAATCCTGAAATCATCAAACTTACCAATTGACGCATAAGGACTTCCATAATATTGAAACGAAAGTTCCGGCGATACATAATACTCAAAACGAATTATTGAATATAAAGTTTTTTGATCTATTTTTCCGATGATATAATTATTGTGGGCTGTCAAGCCGGAAATTGTCCTTACATACTGATGATAATCTGTACCGTCAATGTAACCGCTTTCGGTGGTTATGCTCAAGCGATTGTTCATCTGCCACTTTACCTCTAAATAATACTCCCTCTCTTTTGTAATTCTGTCATTCAATGATAAATACCTGCCTCCAATGCCGAAGAATAGTTTTTTGACGGTATTTGTACGAAGGACTATTGTGCCCTCGGTTTTACCTTTTTTAAATAATTTCGCTCCGCCACGCAACTCTCTGGTATCGAAACGATTGAAATCATTGATAAGGTCAAAATCTATTATCCACAAGTTTTTAAACCGAACTTTTGAATTTAATTCAACTTTATCCAATAAATTTTCACCTCCAAAGCTCCATTCATGCGATTGTTTCAGTTCGAGCAGATAATTCATTAAAATTCCGTAAGGTTTATCAACTTTATAAGAAAATGCCAGATTCTGAGCCACAAAGTCGGCCTGCCGCAAATATCCAATGTCGTTGAGATCAACCCCTGGTGTACGCCAGTCTAAACCTGCCGTTACCCTGAATTTACCGCTCCTTTTCCCAACATCTAACTTTCCGCCAAAACCAGACAAATTGGTTCGTTCAGGATTAAAGTTCAGATGAGAAGCATCTTCTCGTTGATAAAAATGAGCTGTTGATTGCTGAAGTTGACTAATTGCAGCCTTACTTCCGTTTACCTGACTAAAAAAGCCTTTAAAATCGATGTAGTATTTACGGTTGAGCCAGTTATGCTCCAGATCGATACCTCCCGTATAAGACGAACCCGGCAAAAAATCGAGCTGAACATCCCTGATATTACGTACAGAAGATGTAACCATTCCCCCGATTACAGTATTTCCATTGTTAAGATCTTGCTTGATCCTTCCAACCATAAAACTTGTAAAAGGTTCAACAGCAACCTTATTTTCGGAATTGGCTGAATAAATTGTACTGTTTTCGCGTGCAGTAAAACTCTGCACTACCCCAACGGATAATCCTTTTTTTGTTTTGCCGGTAAGTTTTATGGCACTCAGAATTGTTGTATTCTCCGGCATCGAAATAGTTTGTCTCGGTTCTGCATCGGGATAATACGACGGAGCCTGACCTATTCGGCGTGAGTAGAATAAAAGGTCGTTACCAATTTTAAAGTCAAGAATGGAGTTACCTTCGAGAAAGAAGGGTCGTTTTTCCTCATAAAAAGTTTCGAAAGCAGTAAGATTCAGAACAGAGGGATCCGCTTCAACCTGCCCAAAATCGGGATTAATAGTATAGTCAACTGTAAAATTAGAGGTAACCCCAATCTTCCCGTCAATTCCGATTCCTCCTCTGAGTGATTTTTCAGGATTTGAATCGGGAATAAATTTGGCACTTGTGTATGGCATAATCTCGAAGTTCTTTTTATGGCTTATCCCTTCTATTCCGCGCAGTTCACCAAACAAATAAACCATAGCGGGAGCATCAATAGGAATCAGTTTCCACTGGCTCTCCTCTTGTAAACGGTCAATCCAACGCCAGATATGCATGCCCCACACTTGGTTTTCCTGCTCAGTAAATCTGATTTGACTGAAAGGGATTCTCATCTCTGCAATCCACATAGAATCACCTACAGACGATTTTCCTTCCCAAACTGCGTTCCAGTTAAAGTCCCAACCGTAAGAGCCAAGATGCAAAAGATCAACTTTTTGTCCCGATGCAGCAACATTAAATTCATAAGCAGTCTGTTTATCATGATATGAATCTATGGCTATTCCGGTAATATCGCCCACAACAATATCGCGCCTTCCAAGTATAGGTCTGATTTTTTCAGGTTCATTGTCGTAACATTTCATCGCAACATACATATTATCATTGTCGTACAAGACTTTTATCTCTGTTGGCTGTGATGGAGCCTTGGCCTGATGCGGTTGTTGCTGCGTAAAATCGCCTGACCAAACCCCCTGTGACCAACATTCATCGGTAAGTTTCCCATCAATCTTAGGTCGGGTAGTAATTCGGGTTGCAAAATATGCTTTTCGGAAACTTGCTTTTACATTCACTAAAGAATCGGTAGAAAGGTGATAATTAATAGAATCCTGGGCAAAAACAAGGGTGCTGTTCATTAGATTGACCGACAATAATATAAAGGCAAATAAACGTTTCATAGATTTAATTTTGTGGCGAAGGTAACAATTTGTTTAACAGTGATAAACCAACTAATTAAAAATAGTTATCTTTACAGAAGTCAAAGACAAAAGTAAAAGTGAGTAGAAAGTATGGAACAAGATATTCGATGGGAACAAAGATTTTCAAACTACAGTAAGGCAGTCGGGAAATTACGACAGGCTGTAAAATACATTAAAGACACATTTATACTCGAAGAGGTGTATGTTCTTCAATCAGAATCGGTTTTAGATGAGGTTCTTAAAGAGGGTGTTATTCAAAGATTCGAATACACTCATGAACTTGCATGGAATGTCATGAAGGATTATGCTGAATACCAGGGAAATGCAACTATAAGGGGATCAAGAGATGCCACAAGGGAAGCTTTTAAAATGAAGCTTATTATCAACGGTGAGGTTTGGATGGAAATGATAAAGAGCCGAAATGAGACTTCACACACTTATAATGAGCAAACTGCCAATGAGATATTTTTGAGAATTATTAATGACTATTATCCTGCATTTGAAGTCTTTGCAAACATAATGGAAGAGCTGAAACAAGGAAAGCAATTAAACATATTTGAAAAAGAGTAATGAGATTTGGACTAAACGCACGAGAACTGGAACAAATAATAATTGTTTTTTCATCTTTTCCCGAAGTAGATAAGGCAATACTTTATGGTTCAAGAGCTAAGGGCAACTTTAAGCCGACATCGGATATTGATATTTGTCTGATGGGTTCAAAGCTGACACTTGTAATATTAAATCAAATTGCCTGGCAAATTGACGATTTACTCATGCCTAACACCTTCGATATTTCAATTTTACACCATATTACGAATATTGCTCTCATTGAACATATCGAACGTGTTGGACAGGTTATTTATGAAAAACAACTTTCAAAATAAATTTGTATCTTTATTGCAAATTTCGGTTTCAAAATGAGCCAATTCAACGACAAGATGCGTAGTGCACCGTTTATCAGGCTTCTTGTACCTTTTATTGCAGGAATCGTTTTAGGTGACTCGTGTTCGCCTGAACAGAAATGGCTGTTTCTTGGTGTAGCAATTTTCTTTTCATTACTTCTCCCTTTTTATATCAGGCTATCGTTCAAGCAGGAACCGCTCTACGGTATGTTCCTCTATCCTGCAGTGCTTTTCCTTGGACTCTTTATTGTTACAGACCGGAAATACCTACCTCAACCCTTGCCCGAAGGTGAATATTTCGCTGTAATAAATGAATTTCCAATCGAAAAGGAAAAATCTTACCGTGCAATAATTCGTTTAACCGAACCAAAAATACAGGTACTTGCATATTTTGAAAAAACAGAATCAATAAGCAAAGTTGAACCGGGTACGGTGATGTGGTTTCGCGGTCAGCCTGAATTACTGTTAAAGACAGGCAATCCTTTTGAATTTGACTATCAGAAATACGCAATCAGAAATAATATCGGGCATCGTATATATTTGAAGGAGAGCAATATTTATTTTCTTAAAGCCGAAAAAAATCTGAATATTATGGAACTGTCGCTGATTATTCGTGACAGGCTGCTTAAAATATTAGAAAATTGCGGCTTAAAGGGTGAAGTTCTTCATCTTGTATCGGCCATTTCTCTTGGAGCACGCGAGGAACTGGAACCCGAAACGACCCAAAGTTTCTCGAAAACAGGGGTTATCCATGTTCTGGCTGTTTCGGGGATGAATGTTGCGATTATTTATGTCGTACTCGATTTAATGCTGAAATTTTTGAAGAGACGAAGAAGTGGGATTATACTTCACACAATTTTAATCCTTATAGCTTTATGGGGTTATGCACTTATAACAGGATTATCAGCTTCAGTACTTAGGGCAGCCGCAATGTTCTCTTTTATCGTGGTAGGAAAAAGTCTGAGTCGCCACTCTAATATTTATAATACTCTCGCTTCATCGGCATTTGTGTTGCTTTGCTTCAATCCCTTTCTTGTTTACGATGTCGGTTTTCAGCTTTCTTATGCTGCAGTATTTTCAATAGTCTATTTCCACCCTTTCATTTATGGGTTGCTCTATTTTAAATATTGGATTACGGATCAAATATGGATACTACTAACCGTGTCGGTTGCCGCACAAATTGGAACAATACCATTTCTTTTGCACTATTTCCATCAGTTTCCTACATGGTTTCTGCTTGCTAACCTTATGGTAATACCACTTGTTACCATAATTTTGTATCTTACTTTTATCGTTTTTGCAGTTGCTCCGGTGGTGCCTTTTCTCGGCGTTATAATGGCAAAAATTCTTGACTGGGCAGGGCAAGGTATGCTTTTTTCAGTTCATTTTGTCGAACGTCTTCCCTATTCCATCCTCGATGGTTTATACCCATCAGATCTCACTTTGTTTTTGGTTGTTCTCTTTTCAGTTTTGACTGGGTTGTTTATCATCTATAAAAGCAAGGCTGCTCTGACCGGAGCTTTGATTTCAATAATTATAATGCTAATATTCAATAATATATCTATTTATCAGAATCTATCAAGAAAAGAAGTTGTGGCGTTTAATCTCACAGGTAAAACGTTGGTCGCGCTAACCGCCGGAAGGGAAACTATCTGGTTAACAACCGACAGTAGCAGTACAATTGAAAAACTTAAATATTACACCAAACCTTACGAAGGGTATCGAGGCATAAAAAAATCTTCAATAATTTTTCTTTCAGATTCTTCCCAAATAAATTCCAATATTTTATTTCACAAAGAGAATTTTCTGAATTTTAATGGGTTAACCTTGTGTATATTAAACGATAGAAAATCAAAAGAAGCCGATCTGCAGAATTTTCCGCAGACTGACATAATTATACTATCAGAGAAAGCTTTATTTGACCCTGCTATTTTGCGGAAAAGCTTCCCTTCTTCCGTTGTAATTGAAAACAGGTCGCAGTTCAAAATTAAGCAAGTTAATGATAGTCAGCTAATAGCCACCAATGACTATAATTATTTAAATACAACTATTGGTGGAGCAGTTCAAATCACGTTCGATTCCGGAGATAAGGGAGAAAAAAACATTCTCAGTTCCGGATATTTTAATCGTTAATAATCATTTTCTTTGCATTTAAAATTAGTAGAAGAGCTATGAAAATTTTAATTGTCGGGGCAGGAGAAGTTGGCACCCATTTAGCAAAAATGTTATCGAAAGATGAACACGACATAATTCTTTTTGATGATGATCAGGAAAAATTAGACAGCATTTCCGCGACACTCGATGTATTGACCATTTCGGGCGGAGCAATATCTATCAGCGATTTGAAGGATGCGGGAGTTGGCAACTGTGATCTATTTATAGGAGTTACACCTCTTGAAGACCGCAACATAGTTGCTTGCCAGTTGGCCAAACATCTTGGAGCAAAGAAGACCATTGCACGTATTGACAATCAAGAGTTTCTGTTTCCTCAAAACCACGATTATTTCAGGTCACTCGGAATTGATGAATTGATCTATCCAGAGCATCTTGCAGCTAAAGAGATTGTTACTAATCTCAAACAAACAAGTATGCGACAAATATACGAGTTCACTGGTGGAAGGTTGGTACTATTTGCTGTGAAAATCAGAGAGAACGCTCCTATGCGGGGGATTCCACTTAAAGAGCTGCGCAGTTCAGCTTGTGATTTCGTGGTTGTGGCCATTTCGCGCGATTCAGAAACAATTATTCCTCATGGAGATGATATTATTAAAGTTGATGACTTGGTCTTTTTTGTAGCCAAACCAACTACTGTTGAAATGATTCTGCAAAAAGCGGGAAAGGAGAAGTTTGTCATTAAAAATGTGATGATTCTTGGAGGAAGTCGAATTGCAATGAAAACCGCAATAAGACTTGGAGACGGGTTTAATATTAAAATTATTGAGCAAAACAAGGAGCGAGCAATAAAGGTAACAAGCAAGGTTAGTAATGCACTTGTCATACATGGTGATGGTCGCGACCTTGAATTATTACGGTCGGAGGGGATTGAACAAATGGATGCTTTTATCTCGGTTACAGGCAATTCTGAAACTAATATTCTTTCGTGTCAGCTTGCCAAAAAAATGGGTGTAAAAAGGACCATTGCGGAAGTTGAAAATATTGATTATATTGATTTTGCAGAGAAGATCGGAATCGGCGGAGTGATAAATAAAAAGCTGTTGGCAGCATCGTACATTTATCGTTATACAATGAATGCCGAAGTAATACATGTAAAATGCCTTACAGCTACTGATGCTGAAGCACTTGAATTTATTGCAAGGGAAGGTTCCAAAGTTACTAAATGTATTCTGCGAGACCTCGATTTTCCCAAAGAGGCAACCATAGGAGGGTATATAAGGCACGATCAGGGATTTATTGCTTCAGGTAGTACACAAATCCATCCGGGAGATAAAGTAGTGGTATTCACACGTCCTGCGGCGTTAAAAAAACTTTCAAAATATTTTAAATAGCTTCCTTATTTCCTTTCTTTAAAAAGTGGATTGAATCGCCCCATTCTCCATAGCCTATTTCGCCATCGGCCATAGCAATGCGAGCATCGAGGCAACCTTTACATTGTGCAGGTTCTTCATCAACGCAAGGTTTATTCTCGTACAAACTGTAATCGTTTCGGTATAAACCTGGAGTAATATTTGGCATAATAATATTTGCTCCAACCTTTATCCCTTTCTCCCGACCAAGCGGATCAATGGCCTGAAGAGCAGTAGCAGCGGCTATATTTATGTCTTTCATAAGAATACGAAGTACCGCAATCATTTTTAGTGAAAGATCAAACCGCTCCTGAATAGGTAAAAGCAGATGGCGAAATTCATAAAGCGGAGTTTCGGAGTGTTCGATATATGGGCCCATTCCTACCATGTCAATTCCAAATTGTTGAAAAAACAGGAGATCATCAGCCAAATCACTTATTGTTTGAAACGGCAAGCCAATCATCACCCCTGTACCTATCTGATAACCAATAGCCCGCAAGTAATAGAGACAATCAAGCCTTCTATTAAAATCATGAAGCAGATCACAAGGATGAATTCTTTTATAGAGCGACTGATTTGTAGTTTCTATTCGTAACAAATATCGGTGAGCACCTGCCTCAAACCATTTCCGGTAAACCAATTCCGTTTGTTCGCCAACTGATAAGGTAATACCAAGTCGCCCATTGCTTAATTCCTTAATCTTCGTCAGCAAATTGGTTATCCGATCAGTAAAAGCAGGAGAACTATTTTCACCAGATTGAAGAACAACAGAACCAAACCTGTTATCATCGGCAAACCGGGCAGCATCAAGTATCTCGCTATCAGTGAGATTATAACGTTTGACAATATGATTTGATTTCCTTATACCGCAATAAAAGCAATCTTTATCGCAAACATTCGAAAACTCAATTAAACCCCTGAAATAAACCTTATTACCGACAAACAAATCTTTTACTGCGCCTCCCTTTTTAAGCAAATTGCTTTTATCCTCACCCGTGCATTGCAAGAGTTGTTCGAGATTGGAATGTGAAAAAGAAGTTTGCCCTAAAATTGCAGAGATAGTTTCCATTTTTTATGTGTCGAATATTTTGAGTAAAAATACCATATTCTTTTTTACAAATTTACAATCCCGATTTCGTAAATTTGCAGAAAGTATCTGAAATGAATAAGGCCCTTTATTATAAAACACTTAAAAATGGTTCAGTGCAATGTGGACTTTGCCCGCATCACTGTCTGATTGAGGACAATGCGCACGGTCTTTGTAAGGTTAGAGTCAACAAAGAAGGAAACCTTTATGTAGAACTTTTTGAAAGAGTAACAGCTGTTAGTCTTGATCCGATTGAAAAAAAGCCACTTTACCATTTTTACCCGGGAACGAAAATTTTGTCGGTTGGATCGCTTGGATGCACAATGAAATGTCTCTTTTGTCAGAATTACAAAATTTCGCAGGCAAAACCCGAAATTTACAATCAAACCTATTCTTTGAGTCCCGAAGCGTTAATAAAACTAACCGGGAAAAAACCCGGAAACATAGGGATTGCTTTTACCTATAATGAACCTGTTACCTTTTATGAATACGTACTAAATACTTCAAAGCTCGCAAAACAGTCGGGACTTAAGACGGTTATGGTAACAAACGGTTTTATCAACCGCAAACCTTTGGAAGAATTAATTCCCTTTATTGATGCCTTCAATGTTGATCTGAAAGGTTTTTCGGATAGCTTTTACAACTTAATGACACAGTCGAAACTTGAACCGGTAAAAAAAACTATCAGGAACATTGTGACATCTAAAAAACATCTCGAAATTACAAATCTTGTGATTCCAGGCTTAAACGACAATTTTGCAGAGTTTGAAGAAATGGTTCGTTGGATAGCAGGCGAAATAGGTGAAAGGACAGTCTTACATATTTCGAGATACTTCCCAAATTATCAATTGAAAATTGCAAGTACGCCGATAAAACTGCTGTCTGAGCTGTATGAAATCGCTAAAAAATACTTGAAATATGTTTACCTTGGAAATGTTATTGATGCCGAAAAAGACACAACATATTGTGAAAAATGTAATAACACACTAATTATGAGAGGGTCGTCCGGAACATCGATTGTTGGTCTCAATGAACAAGGGAATTGTACCCTATGTGGATTTCATGTTTTAGATCATATTTGATCATTTTCCTTTTTTCCCATAAGCTTTGCAATTGTGCTTCCTATCAACAGTTGAAGGAAATGGTAAATCATCAAAGGCAAGAGAACGACACCAAGTACTGCCTGTTCGTGAAATAACACTTTTCCCATCACAACTCCTTGAACTAGAGATTTTTTCGATCCACAGAAAATTACAGTTATTCTGTCTTCCCGCTTAAATCCCATCCAAATTGAGAGCTGGTTCATCAAAGCAAAAACAAATAGAAAAAGGGTGAGCATTAACGCTCCTAACACAAAAATTTGGGAAAATGAAAAACTGCTGAACATATCGTCTGAAAAAGATTCGCAGAAAGAGGTATAAACAATAAGCAGAATAATCAACTGATCAAAGTTTCCCAGCGTTTTTTTATAGCTCGAAACCCATTCACCTAATTTTTTATGAAGTAACAACCCGACTACAACCGGCAACAATACCTGCAAACAAAGCTGAAAAATTGTATGGCCAATATCAAAACCAAACTGAGTTTTCCCGATAATATCGCTCATTATTAATGGAGTAATAAATATACCCAAAATGCTTGAAATGCTTGCATTGAATATTGCAGCAGCAATATTACCACGGGCAATCGAAACTAATACTACTGATGACGAGACTGTTGATGGCAAAGCTGCAAGATAAAAAACACCCAATCCTAAATTGGTTGAAAAGTAATCGCTGAAAAACAAGCGCATTACTACTATTATCAAAGGAAAGAGAACAAAGGTTGATAGCTGAACAACTAAATGCAAACGCCATTTTACCAATCCTTTTAATAGGCTTTCAGGACTTAATTTTGCGCCATAAAAAAAGAAGATCAGCGAAACACCGTAACCCGCTATTAATGGCAGGTGAAGAGGACTTTCGCGAATTCCAAGCTGCGGATACATCCAAGCGAGAAAAATCGCTCCGATCATAAGAAAAAAGAACGCATTCAAGCCTGCTTTGGAAAGTGTACTATTTAGTCTTTTAATCATCAACAAATATTAATTTATGATTTTGCCATTTTACGGCGGTAGTTCTCGACTTCCCAGTTGTCAATAAACTCAATCTGTGCATTTGTCATAAACTTCGGACCTCCAAAATTCTCGGATAAAAAACTAATTTTCAGTATATTCATATAGACTTCGAGAACATTTAAAACCGCTTTTATACTGTCTTCAACCGCAATTACTCCTTTTCCTTCAACTACCAAAACTTTTGGTATATAACTATATTTACTAAAAAAATCTGCAAAACTTATTACAGCAGATTCAATTTGTTCATTCTCGCCGGAACAAGCCGGAAGATACAAATAATGGGCTTTGCAATATACAATATCATCGGGAGTAAATGCAGTATTTGCTTTTAAAAAACTGTTATAGTCTTTTGCAAAATGGTGAATTAATGGGCTTTCAACTCCGCTTGCAGTGAAAGTTTCGAATCCTGGGTGCAGCTCCTGAATTTTGTCAATTATCAATGAACTAAAAGGTTTAGTATCATCAGCAGGAAGGATAAATTTTGTTTTCGAGCTTATTTTCTCAATAATTGAGGCATAAAGTGAATGTATCTCTGATATGTTATCGGCTGCGACAAAAACGCCATGGTTTTCGAGAAAAATAATTTGGGGAGCTTTCCCGAATTTTGTTGTAAACAGTTTAATCTCATGCTCTACTTTTTTGAACAGGATGTACCCTGGATCGGTATATGGAATAAAAAGTGATTGATCTCCAAATAATTCACTGCAAACTCTTTCACCGTTATTTGAGCACATCACAGCATTAACAAGCGTAGGATGGGTGTGAACAACATATTTAAAATCAATAATTTCGTGCAACGAAGTCTCAACAGAGGGCCGATTGTTTCCTTCAGAAACTATTGCAAAAGCCAAATCAGCTTTAACTTCTGCTTCGCGTTTTGAAGATTCCTGACTATAAGTTTTAGTCGAAACAACCTTTAGGTTTGAGCGCGAAAGACAAACAAACCCATCCATATCTATTGTTTCGAGCGATACACCGCTTGCTTTAATCCAAATATGATTTTCGTCTTTAAAAGATGTATTTCCACCTCCGGCAATAACAAATGTTTTATCTTTTCCGTAATGCCTCGATACCTCAATTAATTTTGTAAGATTCTGACTCATTGTAATTTCAATATTTAAAATTCTCTTGTTTCACTATTAACATATTCGACACTCAAAAGTAGCTGAAAAATGGACAACGGCTATTACAAATATTGATAATTGATTTACACTATTTGTATTACCTTTGCAGCTCAATTTGAGGTTTAACTCCGTGTGCTTGAACACCACGTAAAAAACAAGTAAGATGAAAAAAACCGTTTCAGTTTTGTTTATGTTTGCAGGCATCTTGTTTGCAATTTGTTTGTTGATTTCCAACATTTTAGCTACCAAAATTATTTTAGTAGGATCATTGACTGTACCTGCAGGTGTTTTGATTTTTCCCATTGCTTATATTATTAATGATGTGATTGTTGAGGTTTGGGGATACCAAAAAGCAAGGCTCATTATTTGGTCAGGATTCGCAGTGAACCTTTTGGCTGTATTGTTTTTTGCTTTGGCAATCGTTGTGCCTGCTGCTCCATTCTGGCAAAATCAAGATGCTTTCTCAACAATTCTGGGAAGTACTCCCCGAATTATTACCGCAAGTTTACTGGCATATCTAACAGGGTCGTTCCTGAATGCCTTTGTTATGAGCAAAGTTAAAGTGCTTATGAAAGGCAGGGATTTTTCTGTAAGAGCCATTTTATCAACTCTAATAGGAGAAACTGCTGATTCAATGATCTTTATCACAATAGCCTTTGCAGGAATCCTGCCTTTGAACGGATTATTTGGCATGGTCATAGCTCAGGCTTGCGTTAAAACTGTGTATGAAATTGCAATTCTGCCATTTACAATTCTGATTGTTAAATGGGTTAAAAAGGCAGAAGGTATTGATGTCTATGATGAGTCTATTTCTTATAATCCGTTCTCAATCAATCAAATCTGATGAAATCAAAACAAAATGGATGATTTAAAAAGTTTAGGAAAGCCTACCAGATATGAATTCAGCTATTCGCCTGAAGTACTCGAAACTTTCGATAACCGTCATCAGGGAAACGACTATTGGGTGAAGTTTAATTGTCCCGAATTTACCTCTTTATGTCCTATTACAGGGCAACCTGATTTTGCAGCGGTTTACATCAGATATATTCCCAACGTGAAAATGGTAGAAAGCAAAAGTCTCAAACTTTACTTATTCAGCTTTAGAAATCATGGTGGCTTTCACGAAGATTGTGTTAATATAATTATGAAAGATCTCATCAAACTTATGGAACCAAGATATATCGAAGTTTGGGGGAAATTCACTCCGCGCGGCGGAATCAGCATTGATCCTTATTGCAACTATGGAGAACCGGAAACTAAATTTGTGGCTATTGCCGAATACAGACTGATGAACCACGACCTTTATCCTGAAAAGGTGGATAACAGGTAAATCAAGTTAGAAAATTTATGGCGAGAGCAGTTTATAATTTGGATTATAGATTATAAACCATACAGTAATTCATTTAGATCAAATTCCGGAAAACCACTCTCTAAATTCAGTCACCCTTATCTTGCTGATGAGTATCTTTTCAGAAACCGGCACTTTCAGATTGACAGATAAGCGATTGTTAAAATAAAAGTCAACTTCTTTGATGGAGTTTCGCGAAATAATAAATTGACGGTTGGCTCTAAAAAAATCAGAGGGATTTAACATTGTCATCAACTCATCAAGGGTATATTCGAAAATAAATGATTTCCCTTCATTGGTTTTGACTTTCACAAAACCATCCTCAATATTTATGTAAGCGATATCTTTTGAAAGCACAGGAAGCATTTTGCTCCCTTTTACGGTCACTAAAAAGTGTGTTTTATAAGCTTTCTCCTTATTGAGTGAGGCAATAAGTTGATGAATTTCAGAGGAGACAGGTGCTACTCCGGTCAGTCTTTTCAGCTTTTCCACAGCCTTACCAAGTCCTTCGCGCGTAATAGGTTTGAGCAGATAATCAATACTGTTTACTTTAAACGCTTTGATAGCGTATTCATCGTAGGCAGTGGTAAAAATAATCGGACTTGTAATATTTACATATTCAAAGATCTTAAAAGCAGAACCATCAGCAAGGTGAATGTCCATAAAAACCAAATCAGGCTGAGAGCTTGTTTGAAACCATTCAATGGTGGATGTTATACTGTCCGTAACAGCAATTACCTGAATTCCACCGATCTCATTCAGTAAACTTTGCAGATGATTTACTGCAAGTATTTCGTCTTCAATAATGATGGCTCTCATAAAATGACAGGTTTAATGAGCGGTATTATTATACGGAACTCGTTGTCCTCCTGAATAATCTGAATATCTCTTTCTCCCAGCAATTGAAATTGCTTCGATAGGTTTGTAAGTCCTATCCCTGTTCCTTGTTCCTGAGTAAGCTTTTTCTGTACCTGATTACTCACTACCAGATTTGCATTTTCACTGGTTTGAATGGAGATGGTGAGCGGTTTTCTATTGCTGATTTCATTGTGCTTAACGGCATTCTCCAATAGGGTTTGAATAGTTAAAGGAGGTAACTCCATATTCATAAAGCTTTCCCGCATATCTGTATTGACAATTAGATTGGTGCCATACCGCATTTTAATGAGGAAAAGGTACGATTCGGTAAACTCCATTTCCTCACGAAGCGAAATCGTTTTCTTTTCATTGCCTTGCAAAGTATAGCGTAAAACTTGTGCGAGATGGTTGACATACTGCTCGGCAACATCGGGTGATTCTCTTATAAGGGAATTCAGTGCAGTAAGCGTATTGAACAGGAAATGCGGACTCATCTGGTTTTTCAACGATTCAAACTGGCTTTGCAGACTTTCTGTTCTAAGTTGTTCGTTTTCAAGTTCGTAGGATTGCTTTTGGAAGATTAATCGCATGATAAAAATGGAGCCCAATACCAATGCTGAACAAAAGAAATTTCTGAAAAGAACTTCTCCGTGATGACCACGCGACTTCGGCTCAAAACCGATAAAATGATTTATATTATTGAATATATGAATAAGTACGAATACTGACAAAAGGGTCAGAAGTACCGATAATAAAATTGTTTTCAGGTTCATCTTCTGATGTCGGGAAAATGGCTTTAACACGTAATAGTTAAGTGTGAACATCAGAAAAGCTACAAGAAAAGTGTTGAAAAATTCAATTCCAGCCAATCGAATGTCAAAATTATCCCATCTGTGCCAATCATTATCTTCAAAAAATATTGCCACAATCAAAGGAAAATCAATGGAGATGCAAATCACCATTGAGAGAAATAATGCAATGCCAAAATATTTTTTTGTTAAACTTGCTTTCATAATCCTCAAAGATACATAATTCAGATGATTATTCAGGAAAACTATTCGTGAACCTGACAAATCAGGGTGTGAAGATGAATTTTTGCAGTGTAGAATAATTTTGTACCCTTAATATGATGAAAATTATTTGGAGTTTAAAAATAAGTACAAAACCGAGCAATCAGAGTTTTTTAGGAATTCTATTTTCCTTCCTTCAGAAATCTGATGTTTCAGAAAAACAAAAAGGTGCCCAACAAGAGCACCTTTTCTATTATTATGAAGAGTAATTACCCTTTCTTTACTTTTTTAACACCGTAAATAGCACTTTCGCCTAATTCCTCTTCGATGCGGAGTAACTGATTGTACTTCGCCATTCTGTCGGAGCGGCTCAAAGATCCGGTTTTGATCTGTCCGCTATTGGTTGCAACTGCAATGTCAGCAATAGTGGCATCTTCGGTTTCGCCCGAACGGTGAGAAGTAACACTGGTGTAACCTGCACGATGAGCCATTTCGATAGCGTCAAGTGTTTCGGTCAATGTGCCAATCTGGTTTACTTTTATAAGGATAGAGTTGGCGGCACCAAGCTCGATACCTTTTTTCAGGTATTCAACATTAGTAACAAATAAGTCGTCACCAACTAACTGACATTTATCGCCGATTTTTTGGGTTAGCAGTACCCAGCCTTCCCAGTCGTTTTGATCAAAACCGTCCTCAATAGAGTCAATCGGATAATTGGCCACAAGGTCAGCCAAAAAGTCAACTTGCTGCTCGCGTGTTTTTTTCTCGCCATTTGCACCTTCAAATTTGGCATAGTTGTAAATACCATTTTCGTAAAATTCAGAGGCTGCGCAATCAAGTCCAATTGATACATCACCACCATCTTCAGCACGACCCGCCTTGTAACCGGCTTTTCTAATGGCCTCGATGATGCTGTTCAGAGCATCCTCTGTTCCTGCAAGTGCAGGAGCGAAGCCTCCCTCATCACCTACTGCAGTACTGAGGTTCCGGTCGTGAAGTACTTTTTTAAGGCTGTGGAACACTTCAGCACCCATACGAAGACCTTCGCGAAACGAGGTGGCTCCAATAGGACGAATCATAAACTCCTGAAATGCAATTGGGGCATCAGAGTGAGACCCACCATTAATAATGTTCATCATAGGAACAGGAAGAGTTTTTGCATTAGTCCCGCCAATATAACGATAAAGAGGCATTTCAAGGTAATTGGCTGCCGCTTTTGCTGTGGCCAATGATACTCCCAAAATTGCATTGGCACCCAGATTTGATTTGGTTTTAGTACCGTCAAGTTCAATCAGTTTATTATCTAATGCAACCTGATTAAGTGCACTCATTCCCACAATCTCTTGTGCAATAGTGGTGTTAATATTTTCAACTGCTTTGAGTACACCTTTGCCGAGATAGCGTTTTTTATCACCGTCACGAAGTTCAAGGGCTTCGTTTTCGCCGGTTGATGCACCTGATGGTACAGCAGCACGACCCATGATTCCACTTTCGAGGGTTACTTCAACCTCAACGGTTGGATTACCACGGGAATCGAGAATTTCTCTTCCGATTACTTTGTAGATTAACATCTTTTCTGAATATTTTTATTATTAAACAATTAATGTTGCTGTCATACTGACAGTGTGATACAAATAAAATATCTGTGATTATAAAAACCCGACAAAGATAATAAGTCCTGACTTTAGTAAGCTTCAAAATTACGGTTCAGTTGTTAAGAAGTGGTTAAATTTAAAGAAAAAACCCCGGGATCTACCCCGAGGCTTTTAATATGGTTTTAATTAATGTAATTAATATGTTACAATTTAGCTTTTTCAAGTTTCTTTTGGATTTTCTTAATAGCCGTTTCTATTGGCTTTTCAGGCTCGATTACATTGTATTCTCCCCAAAATTCACGATCGGCAAATCCTGAAATCTCATCACTCATAACCACACTTGGTTTCATTCTTTCAGCTAATTTTAAAGGTTTGTCGTTGGTTTTTTCCCAATTGGTGACAGCCATTTCAATTGTTGATTCATAAATTGTATTGAACAAGCGTTTATTCCAATCAACTTTGAATATTATCTGACCTCTTGAATAACCATAGTACCATTTTCCATCTTTTTCGCGGTAGTCAATATGGTAAGCTGCCATTGTAGGATAAACTTTTGCGCCTGCTGGTTTTCTTTTGATAAACATATCACTTGACAATGCTTTATCTTCTACGTTAAGGTTAAAGGTGGCACTTGTAATAGCGAGACTTTCGGTATCTATGTAAATTTTTCCAAAATAGAGAGGTTCCGTAATATGTCCACGCTGTTTAAAACCTAGAACATAAATCAGGCGTTCGCCAACTTTGGTGATATTCTCAAGACTAAATTCATAATTACCCAGCATATCTTCAGTAAAGATCATTTCAGGATTCTTCATAATATCGAGATATAACGTGGTATAAGGTCCGCCCTGAAGTTTAAATGTAACAGTATCTAATTTGGTAAAATCGGTACTTTTCCTTGCTTTGAAAAGTTGAGCAGCATCAGACCGTGATGACATATAAGGTTGTTTATGAATTTCTACAACAGCCTCAGATAGTGAAACATAAGTCTTTCTTTTTTTAATAGTTTCCCGGTAGAATGCCGACATCAAAGTCTGATCGCTGAAATAGTTTTCGGCTCGCTTATTCATCACAGCGCGAATCAGTAACTCGGGATCCTTAGGAAAAACACTCACCTCGCTTAATGTAATAACCAAAAGCTCAAGTTCAATTTTTGTTTTCTCAGGTTTAAATTCCGTAAGATTTATACTTTTGTTTTTGTACCCGAGATAAGAGACGTTTACTTTTCCCTCTTGCAGGTTCTTAGGTACTTTCAAAGAGAATTCTCCTTCAGTGTTCGTAATTGTTGCAATATTTGTTCCATTTAGCGATAAAGAAGCAAAAGCAAGCGGAGTTCTTGATTCCTTATCAATAACAGAGCCTTTATACTGAACATACGCCAAAGTGTCGGGCTGGATTGATTTTGGAAATGTGGGAGAAGCAAGTGCTGCTCTAAAGAATCCTATGCAAATCAATATAGTAGCTGATAGCACGAATGTTTTTTTTACTAATCGGAAAGTTTGTGTTTTCATGGCTTAAACGTTTTAAATTTGACTTAATACTCAATAGACAGCCACTGATTGAAATACCCTTATTCAAAAATATAGTTTTTTAAAGCAAAAGATTGTGGGTTGGGGAATGATATTGGTTGTTATCGGTTGTCTGTTGTTGGTTGTTATCGGTTGTCTGTTGTTGGTTGTTATAGGTTGTCTGTTGTTGGTTGTTATCGGTTGTCTGTTGTTGGTTGTTATTGGTTGTCTGTTGGTTGTTATAGGTTGTCTTTGGTTGTGGGTTAGGGTTGTTTTTAGTCAAAACTATTATTTATGCTTTCACCAACAAATTATTCATGAATCAGAATTTAAAAGATTAAAATATCGGGAGATTTATTTTATCTTGGCGGCAAATAGTGTTCTAAAATGAGAAAATTAGTTTTAATGATTTTGGGATGGTTTCTTTTCCATCCAATATTTGCTCAACCTGGATTAGTATTCAAAACTGAAGCACTTCAAAACGCCGGATGTTCTGTTTATGTTATTGATGCTGACGATAGTAAAGTTTTATTTGCTACGCCTCAGGTTAGTTTAGTACCTGCTTCGGTAATGAAAATTGTTACTACTGCCACAGCCTTGGAAATTCTGGGTGCTGATTTTGTATTTCATACTCAATTAGGCATTACAGGCAAAGTTAGTACCACGACAGGTGCATTAGAAGGAAATCTGGTACTGAAAGGAGGCTGTGATCCTGCATTCTACTCTGGGTATTTTTCCGAACACTATAAAGGAACTTTTGAAGCCTGGGCTCAGGCTCTTTCAAAAGCTGGAGTAAAAAGCATTAAGGGCGATTTTATTATTGATTTGTCTCATTTTCCGGGTTCCTCTATCCCAGGAGGGTGGCTATGGGAAGATATCGGAAACTACTATGGAGCAGGAATCTCAGCCCTCACATATTCCGACAACTTTTACAAAATACATTTTTCTTCCAGCGCCAAACCTGACATACCTGTAACTATCAGTTGTATAGAACCAAATATTGATAGCTTGGTCTTGATAAACAAAGTAGTTTCTTCGGATATCAATGGCGACCTTGCTGTCATTTATGGTGCACCCGGCTCGTATTCGCAAATTGTAGAAGGTACTATTCCCAAAAAACGCCCCGATTTTATTGTAAAGGGCGCAATGCCAAATCCGGCAAAAATGGCAGCAACCGATTTTTTAAAAGTCTTGAAATCAAATAATATTGAGATTTTGGGGAAAGTCAGGTACATCAACACACCTCTGATTGAAAACGTTGAGCAGATTGCTGATAAAAGTTCGCCTCCGCTTCGCGATCTTATTATTCCACTTAATCAGGAAAGCATAAATCTTTTTGCAGAGCATTTGTTAATTGAAATAGGGCGTGCGAAGAAAGATTCTCCATTGTTAGTTAATTGTGTTACAGCAATAACTGAATTTTGGAAGGAAAAGAACATTTTCACTCAGGGATTCTATCCTACAGATGGAAGCGGACTCTCGCGATCGAATGGGATTTGTCCACGTACTTTGGCTGAAATTCTTCATTTTATGTATCTTAGTCCGAATCGTGAAGTATTCTTTAATTCACTCCCTATAGCCGGAAAAAGCGGAACCCTTCAGTTTGCATTTAAAGACTCAAAACTTGAAAATAACCTTAAGGCCAAGACAGGATCTATGTCAAGAGTAAAAAGTATGGCTGGAATCTTTACAAATCAGTCGGGGAAAAAAGTGATTTTTGCGATTATCCTCAATAATTTCGAGGGTACTCAGGCTTCAATAAGCCGACTAATCGAAGAATTTTTAGGCAATATATATTCATTAGAACCAGTTTCAGAGAAAAAACAGTCTTTAATTAACTACATACCAATATTTTAATAATTTTTTAATAGAATTAGTGAAAGTTGAATTGACTGTTTTATTTTTTCAACCGGGGTATAAACTCCAAATATATGAAAATGAACAGACAGGAAGCTGAAACAGTATTACAGCAGGTTTTTAAACTGAGTCATTTTTACGATGAACAGTGGATAACCATTGAGAAAATCCTGAATGGAGAAAGGGTATTGCTTATAGAAAAAACAGGATTTGGCAAATCGCTATGCTTTCAGTTTCCGGCAATCCTGAACAGCGGAACAACTGTAATATTCTCACCTTTGATTGCCTTAATGCGTGACCAGGTTAAAAAACTGAATAGTCTGGGTGTTTCTGCCAAATGTATAAATTGTGAGCAAACTTCAGAAGAAAACTCTCAGATAATTGAAGATGCTAAAGCAGGGAAACTAAAAATCCTTTATATCGCTCCCGAAAGACAGGAAAACTCAGAATGGATTGAGGCAACCCGTCTTATGAATCTTTCTATGGTTGTTGTTGACGAGGCTCACTGTATTTCCGTGTGGGGTCATGATTTCAGACCCGCTTTCCGAAGAATCATTAACCTTGTAAACTTGTTACCTAAAGGCTTGCCTGTGCTGGCAACTACCGCAACTGCTACAAAAAAAGTTGAAGCTGATATTGCACAACAAATGGGTGATAATCTATCAATTATCAGAGGAAACCTTATGCGCGACAACTTTAAACTATTTGTCGTAAAGGTGACTTCTGAAGACGAAAAACTATTATGGTTGGGGCAAAACCTCGATAAAATACCTGGTTCAGGAATTCTCTATACAGGTACTCGCATTGATACCTGGATTTATTCAAAATGGTTTGAGTATCTAAAAATCTCGTCTGTTGGTTACAATGCCGGATTAGACCCTGAATCAAGAATTGCAGTCGAAAACGGATTAATGAACAATCAATGGAAATGCGTAATCTCAACAAATGCCTTGGGAATGGGGATTGACAAACCGGATATCCGGTTTATTATTCATACTCAGATGCCACAGTCACCTGTTCACTATTATCAGGAAATCGGGAGAGCAGGCAGGGATGGCAACCCTGCATATATAATCCTGTTTTATAACCCCGAAGACCGGAAATTGCCTGTATCATTTATTGAAGGAGGAAGACCTGCGATTTCAAAATACGAAAAAGTTATCAAGGCCATTAAAAATGAGATGCTTGGCGAAAAAGAATTAATGAGAAGTACAAATTTGAAACAGAATCAAATAAGGGTTATTAAGGCAGACCTGATTGAACAAAAAATAATTCGGGAAGTCACTTTGGGAAAAAGTAAAAAATTCGAATACATCTCCAATTCACAGCCACTTAATACTGAAGCTTTTGAAGAATTGCGCTCAATCAAAACCAACGATTTGGAGAAAATGATCGGATATATCGAGACTACCAACTCAAGAATGGAATATTTATGCAATTATCTCGGTGATCCGTCAACAACAACGTTTAATAATTGTGATAACACAGGTTTAAAAAAGATTGCAGTCACTTCCTCTCCAGAATGGACTCAAAAATTACAGAATTTTCGTGAAGAATATTACCCTGAACTTGAAGTTGAAAAGAAGGGAACTAACTTAGTAAATGGAGTTGCTGCCTCATTTTATGGATTTTCAAACGTTGGATCAGCTTTGCACCGGAGCAAATATGAAAACGCAGGCGATTTTCCGGATTTTTTACTGGTGTTGACTTTAAAAGCTTTTCGGAAAAAATTCGGGCAAGAAATATTTGATTTAGTATTGTATGTACCACCCACAATATCAGGCGATCTGGTAAAAAATTTCTCTGTTAAAGTTGCTAATGTTTTAAAATTCCCAATTTCGCATCATCTTACAAAACAACGGGTTACGAGTCAGCAAAAAGTTTTTGAAAATTCATATCTTAAAACAGATAATGTAAAAAACGCCTTTTTTTACAATGAACCATCAGATATACAAGGGAAAAGCATTTTATTGATAGACGATATTTTCGACAGTGGAGCAACAATTAAGGAGATTGGAAGATATTTAACTAATTTAGGCGCGTCAAAAATTGCACCTCTGGTGATTGCCAGAACTGTTGGAGGAGATAGTATATGAACAATGAAGCAGCTTATTGGATAGCATTGGCACATTTGCCACGATGGGGATATTTGAAGATAAATAACCTTATCATAAAATTTCATCATGAATTCAAACTTTCTATCATTGACTTTTTTCAATTGTCCGAAAGTGAATGGAAAAGTCAATATGGCTTGGAAGACAAGGATATAACTGGTTTAATACAAGCAAAATCAGAGTTGGCGAATAATGCTTTTTTGGCAGAATCATTACACAATGAAGGCTATGAATTGATTCCAATAATATCACCTGATTATCCTAAAACTCTGAAAGATAATCTTAAAGCAGCTTATTCACCTGCTTTGCTATATATTAAAGGAGATAAACAAATCCTGCAAAAAAAATCAGTAGCAATTGTAGGTTCACGCAATGCGGCTGAAGTTTCATTAGTATTTACCGATAACATTGCAAAACTGGCAACCAAAGAACATAAAGTCGTTGTAAGCGGATTTGCGAAAGGTGTTGACAAACAGGCTTTAGACTCAGCCATCAAGTACAAAGGTAAAAGTATTATTGTTCTACCGCAGGGAATTATGACATTTGGTTCCGGATATAAAACTTTTTACCGGCAGATGGTTGACGGAGATGTATTGGTACTAAGTACATTTTTCCCAAAAGCTCCGTGGAAAGCTGAGTTGGCAATGGCTCGAAATCCAATAATTTTTGGTCTCGCCAATGAAATCTATGTGGCTGAATCTTCGGACAAAGGTGGCACATGGTCGGGTGTGGCTGATGGTTTGAGAAAAAACAGAAAAATCTATGTGCGAAATCCTGAACCATTGGAAGAAACAGCGAATAGTTTGTTGATTCAAAAAGGTGCCATACCTGTTGATTTTAATGGGATTCCATTGGAAGGTTTTCAACCTGTTAAAATACAAAATGCAAAACAGGCGGCGAACGAATACGCCAGCAATACTTTCCTAAAGATTATTGAACTTCTTAAAAACAGAGAGTATAGTGCTAAGGACATTTTGAAGAAACTTCAATTGGATTGGACGGAGAAAAAACTCCGTGATTTTTTGAAATCACAAATAGAGATTGAAACAATTAATAAAAAACCATTGGGTTTTAAGCTAAAAAACCAGATTGTTGTGCAGAAATCATTGTTTGATTGAATTTAAGAGAATTAGCAAACAAAAAGAGAAATTACTAAAAATCAAAAAGAGAAATCAGTAAAAGAGATGTTAATTGCATATTTTCAAATTATTACAGATGAATATCAAAGCAAAAAGCAATCACTTTAAGGATGAAAAATAAGGAAAAAAGTTGGGCTTATCAAAGCGGTATAGAAACAACGAAAGGAGGAAAATATGAGAATAAACATGCATGTAAATAGGAGAAATATGCCCCCATAACTCAAAAAGCAGTAAATATATGGAGCAATACCCACGTGAGCAACTGCCGTAAAGAAAGTTCTAACTACGGAGTTAAACTAATTTGCCTGCAATTGACCAACTTTTACCCATTAACCGGAATATATCAGGTTCAAAAAATTCAAATTTGATGTTAAGTTGAAGGAAATTTCAATATTACTCGCTTGTAATCCTAATGATAATGAGTGTGTAATTATTCAATATGATTGTTTTCGGGGAAATGGATGTTATTCACTGCTGTTTGCTCCTAATTTATTCATTTTTATAATCAAGAATATTATGCTTAAACACAAAAAATACTTATTACTGCTTTTATGTTTCATTGCATGTTTAATAGTAAATGCTCAATTGCCAGATTGGAGAAATATTGAGAATGCATTATCTGTTATTCCTGATGAAGGTTATTGTGACCAACCTTATGCAGTGGTTAACAAGAATGGAGAATGGGTCATTGTGATGACCACAGGAACTGGACTTGAAGGAGATCGTGGCCAGCACGTGGTAGCAACCATCAGTAAAGACAAAGGGAAAACATGGACACAGCTCATTGATATTGAGCCAGCAAACGGTCCGGAAGCTTCCTGGATTACTCCTTTTATAACACCCACTGGCCGTATTTATGTTTTCTACACCTATAATTCAGAGAATTTACGCGAGATATTGGATATCAACAAAAAGCCGATAAAGCGAGTTGATACCTTTGGAAAAATGATGATGAAGTATTCTGATGATGGAGGGTATTCCTGGTCAAAAAACAGATATAAAGTTCCAATCCGAAACTTTGAAATTGACGACAATAATGTTTATCAGGGGAAGATTCAGTTTTTCTGGAGTGTGGCGTTACCAATCATCAACAATAATGCGGTCTTTTTGCCTTTGGCCAAAGTTGGTAATTTTGGTGAAGGCTTTATGACCAGTGGCTCAGGAGCAATACTGAAGAGCTCCAATATCCTTACAGAGGCAGATCCTGAAAAGATTGTATGGGAAACCCTTCCTGATGGAAATGAAGGATTGCTTCCACCAAAGGGACAGGTAGCTGACGAGCATAACATTGTATCATTAAGTAATGGCAGCCTTTATTGCGTTTATCGTACCAATCAAGGACATAACGTGCATACTTATAGCATGGATAACGGGCATACCTGGACCACTCCCGAATGGGCAAGCTATACGCCTGGGGGTAAACTGATGAAACAACCCCGGTGCCTGAACAAGATCTATAAATTCAAAAACGGGAAATATGCCATTTTCTTTCACAACAACAGTTCAAGAAATTACAGCGACCATCCGCTGGGTAACAGGAACCCAACCTGGTTAGCGGGAGGCATTGAAAAGGATGGCTTTATATATTGGAGCCAACCGGAGATATTTTTGTACGATATGGATTATTCTCATGGTATTTCTTATCCTGATTGGATCGAAGATAAAGGGGAATACTATTTTACTGAAACACAAAAAACAATAGCTCGGGTGCATAAAATACCGAACGAATACATGGAAATGCTTTGGAATCAAGCGGATAAAAATATATTAACGAAAGATGGTCTTGCATTAGAATTATCGGGAAATGAATGTAACCCACTTCATAAATTTACAATGCCCTCTTTAGGAAATTTATATAAGGGTAATGGCTTTTCACTGGAATTTAAATTCACTACGGATAATCTGAAGAAAGATCATGTTTTACTGGATACGCGAAAGAAAATAACTGAAGGTATTGGTTCCAAAGCAAATTATGCAGGTAATGGATTAAAGATAAGTATTTTAAAAACAGGGGAGCTTGAATTTGTTATGGACGATGGACGTTCTCCATTAATCTGGTCATCAGAACAGGGAACTATAAAGCATAAATCAATTAATCATTTGGTTATAAATGTAGATGCAAAATCCAAAGTAGTAACATTTATTATTAATGGAGAATTGTATGATGGTGGTGACAGACCTTTCGGATATGCTCGTTTTAATCCATTTATGTGGGATGTCAACGGGGAAACGCAAGTCAATTTCGCTTCCGGTTTTAAGGGGAAAATTGAGTTCTACAGAGTATATAATCGGTGTCTTTTTACATCTGAGGCTTTGGGTAATTATAGGTCAGGGAAATGAAAAAGACTATAACTTAAAAAAGTAAAATAAAGCGCAATAAAGTGATGCAAATTGTTTATCTTTATGGTTTTGAAGCAAAAAAATACAAACAAAAAAACATCACTTTCGGGACAAAAAAATACAAAAAATAAATTGAATAGAGAATCAAAAATAATTAAAGCTTCATTTTCAGACAGTAAAATTATGCGGCATTCAGTACTCAATACAGTTGCGAAATTTTTGAACCGTCAAAAAATCGTAAAAGTCTTTGGTAAACCGTTTCCTAAAGTGTTGCACAACGCAACAGAGTTTGGTTTCAAGCAGATTTTGATGGCAATCACCTTGTCCTCGATAAGTGGAATAAGCCGGATTTGCAAGATGGCTGCTTTTAGCAGTGATAGTTTGCTAAAACCATTGTTGAAATTGGATAGGGCAATAAACGAGAATGCTATATCTGCTCCTTTGAAGACATGGGGACAAAGAAGCTTACCCAAACTTCAAATGTTGTTGTTATCAAAAAACACTCAATGGTTGCATGAAAGCGGACTTAAAAGTATCACGCTGGATGCTGATTCAACCGTTAAATCAGTCTGCGGCAACCAAGAACGGGCATCTAATGCATTTAACAAAACAAAAAAAAGGGAAAAAAGCTGCCATTCACTCCTAGTTTTTGCAAGTAAGATGAACCTGCTTTATCATACAAGGTTCAGAACAGAGTCAGCTTATACTGCCAATGGGATTGTTGATTTTACTAAAGAAGTCGAAGCCAGCCCGAAAAAACATAGTAAAAATGTTTTTTCGGGCTGATAGCTGGTTCTTCTCCGAGGGTCTCTTCGACAAGTTGGAATCTTTTTGCTGGGTTTATCTTATAAAGGTGAAATTAAAAACCCTTGAGAAATTACTGAAGTCGAGGACATGGTTGGAGATCAAAGGCAAAAAAGATGTCTCAATATGCGAGTTCATTTATACGGCAAAGGGATGGAGTAAGCCTCTTATGCTGAGAGCAATGCGTAGCGTAAAAGAATATGTTCAGACGGAATATGTTGGCTATAAACAAGTTGTACCAGTTTTCCAGTACGTCTGTTATGCAAACAGTTATGACATGTCTGCCATCCATTTGCATGAGCCTTATAAACAGCGTTCAACTGGTAAGACATTGATTGAACTGGTTTATTGAAGTTCCTGCCAGAATAACCATTAGTGGACATCAAATAGAATAGAGAATGTATGGCTTGTCCCGATTTATTGGTAAAAATCATTTTTATAAGGACAAATGGGAAGAGATAGACAGGGTCATCGATGCTGCCTAAGAACAGTAAGAAGGCAAACATGAGGGTCAAAACGAGGGTGTATGGGGAAATTTGCCAATATAGTTTAAAAATAAAAAAACAGAGGGAAATACCCGATATAGCAATGGATTTGAAGAAAGTTCAACGCGCGGAGTTAAACTAATTTGGCCGCAAATGAATTGCTTTTGCAATTACACTGTATTTTTGGTTCACAAAATTCATATTTGATATTTAAGTATTATAATTATTAACGCAAATTTTTAAATTAATGAGATTACAATTCGTACCTGTAGCCGGATTTGCTATCCTGCTTTTTTGTGCAAATGTTATTGGGCAGAATAAAGCATTATTGCCTTACCAAAACACACAATTATCTGTTGATGACAGAGTTGAAGACCTTGTGTCGCGTATGACTATGAAAGAGAAAGTAACTCAGCTATTCAATCAGGCCGAGCCAATTGAACGTTTGGGAGTTCCTGCCTACAATTGGTGGAATGAATGTTTGCATGGGGTAGCCAGAGCCGGA
>CAILKW010000297.1 GCA_903834845.1 uncultured Bacteroidia bacterium
TGCAGAAAGAGTCATTCTCGCAAGAGAAGAACTAGACTGTAATCTTAAAGACGCTCCGTCCTGGAAGGTTGACCGAAAGGAAAACCGAAGGGACAGCCAGAAGACAAAGCTGTAAAAGGCATGGTCTGAAAGCGATGGGTTGCAATAGAAAACAACGGAATGCGCAAGCACGAAGGAGATGAAGGTGCAACCAACCAAGATAACCGTAGCCTGAGGTCATGGAATGAAGCAATTCACAAGTGACGAAATGGGAACAACTCGCAAGGGTCGTTCCCATTTGTGTTTTATACCCCTTCATCATTATTGTAATGAACAATTGTTAATAACTAAGGTTAATTCCACGTTGGTACATTGTTGACATAAAAGACACAAAATATTTGCAAAAGGGGTACTTTTTGATTTATCTTTGATGTGTCAGGTAAGCGATAAAGGGTTACTTAGAAGTAGTGGTGAAGGGGATAGATTCTTAGGTGAATAAAGAACCAGATCAATCAAATCTTCGGATTTGCACGACAGAAAGGTCAGAGGTTGGACGAAAAGAGTTAAATCTTAATAGTTCAGTCAACCGGAAAAAACGCTGGTCGTTCATTAGAAGGTTGAGTTAAAGACCGAGAAATGGAGGAAACGAGAGTTTCTGAGGTCTACCGGAGAACAAAAAAGCCGAAAGGTTTGGTTTGTTCTGTGCAGAAAGAGTCATTCTCGCAAGAGAAGAACTAGACTGTAATCTTAAAGACGCTCCGTCCTGGAAGGTTGACCGAAAGGAAAACCGAAGGGACAGCCGGAAGACAAAGCTGTAAAAGGCATGGTCTGAAAGCGATGGGTTGCAATAGAAAACAACGGAATGCGCAAGCACGAAGGAGATGAAAGTGCAACCAACCAAGATAACCGTAGCCTGAGGTCATGGAATGAAGCAATTCACAAGTGACGAAATGGGAACAACTCGCAAGGGTCGTTCCCATTTGTGTTTTATTAGTGCCAATAACTTTCTAATGATCACTTTACATCAAAATACGAATAGTTATCAACATTTGAGAGAAATCACCACAAATAACCTATTTTTAACCGTGCGCTGCATTGCACCTCATAGAATTTATATTCTCATTCATTCAAAAGGCTTTAACTATGATACCATTTACCCATTTGCATGTACACAGTCAATATTCAATCCTTGATGGTGCTGCTTCCGTAACAGATTTAGTAAAGAAAGCAAAAAAAGACGGCATGACGGCACTGGCACTAACCGATCATGGCAACATGTTTGGAATCAAAGACTTTCACGAAACATGCAAAAAATTTACAATCAAACCAATTATCGGTGTAGAAACATACGTTGCCTCACGTGGAATCAAATTCAAAGACAAGAGTGAAAAAGAAGACAGATCAGGCGACCACCTAATTTTACTTGCAAAAAATGAGAAAGGTTATCGTAATCTTCTCAAATTAGTTACTATTGCAAATACTGAAGGTTTTTATTACAAACCACGTATTGATAAAAACCTACTCGAAAAACACAAGGAAGGATTAATTGTGTCAACAGCATGTTTAGGTGGAGAGATACCTCAGTGTATTTTAAATGGAGATCTTCCTGCAGCTGAAGATGCGATAAAATGGTATAAAAGCATTTTTAAAGATGATTTTTATTTTGAAATTCAACGACATAAAACAACTGACCCACAATTACCAACAGATGTTTATGATAGTCAGGTAATTGTAAATAAGCAACTAATTCGTCTTGGCGAAAAGTACGGAGTAAAAGTCATAGCGACAAATGATATACACTTCACTAATGATGAAGATGCAGATCCACACGATCTTCTAATATGCCTTAATACAGGTAAAGACATTGATGATCCATCACGTATGCGTTACACCAAACAAGAGTGGCTTAAGACTACCTCAGAAATGAAAAAACTATTTGCTGATATACCTGAAGTCCTCGCAAATACTCAGGAAATTGTAGAGAAGGTAGAATTCTTTGAACTCGACTCAGAACCAATTATGCCTGAGTTTCCTATTCCTAAAAGTTTCAGTACAATAGAAGAGTATAGAACAAAGTATTCCGAAGAAGATTTACTTGAAGAGTTTAAGACTGCTTATAAAAAACCAGAAAACTACGAAAATGCACTCAGAGTAAAATTTGAATCCAATTATCTTACACATCTTGTATTTCAGGGTGCCTCAACCCGTTATGGTGAAGAGCTTTCAAAAGAGGTAAAAGAGCGAATGGATTTCGAACTTGATACTATAAAATCAATGGGATTCCCGGGCTATTTTCTTATTGTACAAGATTTTATAGCTGCAGCCCGTAAAATGGGAGTTATTGTCGGTCCGGGCAGGGGCTCAGCCGCCGGTTCTGTGGTAGCATATACAACAGGCATTACCAATGTTGATCCTATTAAACATGATCTCCTTTTCGAGCGGTTTCTCAATCCTGATAGGATTTCAATGCCTGATATTGATATTGATTTTGATGATGACGGACGCCAGAAAGTACTCGATTGGGTTAAAGACAAGTACAGCCGCGAAAATGTTGCGCATATATGCACATTTGGAACAATGGCCGCAAAAATGGCTATCAGAGACGTTGCGCGTGTTTTAAAATTACCACTTTCGGAAGCAGACCGATTGGCAAAAATGGTTCCCGAAACGCCAAAGATCACCCTCGCAAAGGCTTTCAGCGAAAACTCTTTGTTAGAGGCCGAGAAAAAATCAAACAATCCATTAATAGTCAAAACGCTAAAATATGCTCAGACGCTTGAGGGTTGCATAAGGCAATTCGGAGTTCACGCCTGCGGAATTCTTATAGGAAGGGATAAACTCGACAATCATATCCCGTTAATGCCTACAAAGGATGAGGATCTTCTTACTACTCAGTACGATGGGCATTTTGTTGAATCCATCGGACTACTAAAAATGGATTTTCTTGGATTAAAGACCCTTTCAATCATAAAAGAGTGCCTCGATAATATCCACCACTCAAGAAAAATCGACATTGATATTGACAAAATACCATTTGAGGACAAAAAAACCTTCGATCTTTTTAGTAACGCAAACACTACAGCAATTTTCCAGTTTGAATCTCCGGGGATGAAAAAATGGCTGAGATTACTGCAACCCAGTCGTTTCGAAGATTTGGTAGCAATGAATGCCCTTTATCGCCCCGGACCAATGGACTATATACCCAACTATGTGAATCGAAAAATGGGTAGAGAGGAAATTGTTTACGATCATCCGATTATGGAACAATTTTTAGCAGATACCTACGGAATTACAGTTTACCAGGAACAGGTAATGCTTCAATCGCGTGCTTTGGGTAATTTTACACGAGGTGAATCGGACTCTCTTCGTAAAGCAATGGGGAAGAAAAATTTGAAGTCAATGGAAGAACTAAAAGTGAAATTCATTGTAGGATGTAAAAACAATCCTTCATTCATAGAGGGTTGTACAACTGTTGGTAAAACTGCTGATAATCTGATTGATAAAATATGGAAAGACTGGGAAGCATTTACTCAATACGCTTTCAACAAATCACATTCAGTCTGTTATGCCTATATTGCCTACCAAACTGGTTATCTGAAAGCCAACTATCCATCAGAATTTATGGCCGCCGTTTTAAGTTGTAATCTCACCAATGCTGACAAAATCTCAAATTTTATGGATGAGAGTAAGCACATGGGATTAGCGGTTCTGGGACCAGATGTAAACGAATCGCGCTCTAAATTCTTTGTCAACAAAACCGGTGGACTTCGGTTTGGACTTTCAGCTATCAAAGGTGTCGGGGCAGGAGCTGTGTCCGACATAATCAATGAACGAGAAGCCCACGGCGATTTTAAATCTATATTTGACTTTGTAGAAAGAGTTAATTTACAATCAATTAACAAAAAAAACTTGGAAGCACTTGCCATGGCAGGAGCATTCGACAGTTTCGAGAATATTCATAGGTCTCAATACTTCGGCGACACTGGTGATGGAAATACCTTTATCGAGGCTCTTATAAAATACGGAAACAGGATTCAGAGTGACAGACAGTCATCAATGGCTTCTTTGTTTGGAGGATTTCAGACTATAGAGATTAAACTACCTCCGATACCCCATGTGCCTGAATGGCCTAAAATTGTGGCACTTGAGAAAGAAAAAAATCTGATCGGCATTTATCTTTCATCACATCCGCTCGATGACTACGCATTGGAAATCAAGAGCTATTGCACAAAAGATTTAAGTTTGGCAAATCTTAACAGCGAAATAGAATCGCTTAAAAACAGGGAACTGATCTTTGCAGGAATTGTTACCGAAACTCAGGAAGGGTTTACTAAAAACGGAAAACCGTTTTCATCACTTACTTTAACCGACTACTCCGATTCGTACAAGTTAATGTTTTTTGGAAACGACTACGTAAATTTCGGTAATTTCTGTAAAAAGGGCTTATACCTTCTTATTCGTGGTAAAATTTCTGCAAAATGGCAAGGAGGTGATCAAAATGAATTTAAAGCAACAAAAATTGAATTGCTTCAAGAACTGGCGGAGAAAGCTGAAAATTTGAGAATTACATTTCCTGCTGAATCATTGACAACCGATCTCATTGAAGAACTTGACGTAAAATTTGCTAAATCACCCGGTAAAACAATTTTAAAATTTTCGGTCTTTGACCAAACCACAAACATCAGGCTTCACCTCTTTTCAAGAACAAGAAGAGTAGGTTTATCTGGCGATTTGAAAACATATCTGCAAAATAATCCTGATATCATTTTTACTATAAATTAATTTGTAAATTTGTTGCATAATATTTTTCTGACATTTCAAACAATTTAAAACATATTGGTATGGCAATAGAGGTAACAGATGCGAATTTTGATGAGATTGTACTTAAGTCTCAGCAGCCAGTCTTGGTTGACTTTTGGGCTGAGTGGTGTGGGCCTTGCAGAATGATAGGACCACTTGTTGCAGAGCTCTCTAAAGAATATGATGGAAGGGCTGTAGTAACAAAAATGGATGTTGACTCGAATCCTGGAACAGCGGCTAAATTTGGAATACGTAATATCCCCACAATTTTATTCTTTAAAAAGGGTGAAATTGCAGACAAACAGGTAGGTGCTGTTCCTAAAACTATCCTCGCTTCAAAGCTGGATGCACTATTGTAGGTCTCATGTTGGTTATTCTCAAATAAAAAAGGCACAGAAAAGGATTCTGTGCCTTTTTTATTTAAGGATTCCTATTCCAGGTTAAGCTGACAATGGATCGGAAAATGATCTGAAAAAATAACTTTGTCACGATTGTAATTCACCGCTTTAAGTTTCTGATCGAATAGAATATAATCAATTCTAATTGAAGGCAATACCCCATTGTAGGTGTTTGATATGCCCCAACCCGACTCGACAAAAGCATCTTTCAGATTTCCCCGAACCTGACAGTAAGCGTATGACACTGGAGTATCATTAAAATCACCGCACACAATTACCGGATAAGGTGATTTTCGGATGTGATCTGCCACCTTTCTTGCCTGAACTGCTCGAAGTTTGAATCCAGTTATAAGTTTATAACTAATTTTCCTCGCCTCCTCGATTTGCTGACTTCTTGGTCCATATCCAAGCGAATCAATAATGGAATAATCATCAGGATCGATTGAATATGACTGTAAATGACAATTATAAACTCGAATGATTTGACGATTGCTTACTTTTATATCAGAGAAGAGTGCCAGATTTGAAGATCCGGGAAACCTTATTTCGCCAAGTTTAATAATAGGATATTTCGAAAATGTAATTAAGCCGTAATAAGTACTCGATGAAGCGAACTGATAATAGTTGATTCCCGGTAATGCCTCCTTTATTCCTAACGGACTAAGCTTTCCTACTTTGAGTAGCTTTACCTCCTGAAGACAAATAATTTCGGCTTCTGTTGACTTAAAATATTCCAAAATCTTAGGATCTTTCGATTTATCAGTTCTCAGATCATATTTGAAACTGTGGACATTATAGCTTAACACCTTAATACCAACAGTTTTTGTATTACTTTGGGGAATAACCTGAAAAGTATTGGTAAAACTATAATACCCAATTAATAAAGAAATTAAGGGCAGCAATAATCTTTTCGAACGTTGTAAAACCCATAGAATCAAAAAAATCACATTAACAATTACAAGATAAGGATAGGCTAAACCGAAAAAAGAAAGCGGCCAGAAATAATCCGGCGGAACAAACGAAGACAAATAGGACAGAAAAATGAGAATTGTTGCCCCAATGTTTAACGCAAAACCAAATTTTGAAAAGAAATTCCTCACCTTATTATTTTTTTCTCCCCATTTTGAACAACATTTCACGTTCATCAAAAGTCAGGCTATCGTAACCGGATTTACCAATTTTATCTAAAATCAAGTTTATTTCTTCCTGCTGACTAACTTTCCGTCTATTGTAATCGTAATCTGGATTTGGAGAATTATATTTTATTTTAAGTTTTCTGCGTGGCCTGAACCACGAAAAAAAAGTCTCAATCATCCTATCAAAACCTCCGGTGATATTCCTTTTTGAAATCAATTGCGACATATAAAACCAACCCCACAATGCACCACCAAGATGGGCAAAATCCCCACCTGCATTATTTCCGGAAAGGTTAATCAAATAGAGTAATACAGACACAACCGCTATCCATTTAATTTTAATCGGTCCGATAAAAACCAAATGAATAAGATGATTTGGTACATAAACGGCAATGGCAATTACAATGGCAATAACAGAAGCAGATGCACCAAGCAATTGAACTTCGGAAATTGATTTTTGAAACACAGGGATTAAATTATAGGCCAGCATAAAAGCCAAACCTCCCGAAAAGCCCCCTATCAAATATAAACTCAACAGCTTCTGTTGATTATGGTATTCAAGAAAAATCTTTCCAAACCAGTATAACCAAAGAATATTAAAAAGAACGTGGAAAAACTCGAAATGCAGAAACATATAAGTAATAAGAGTCCACGGACGCGAAACGAACAACCCGAATGAAGCAGGCAAAGCTAGCCAGCTTAACATCAAAGACTCATCAGACCCGCTCAGTTTATAGCCAACAAAAATAAGTCGAACAAGCACCCATACAGCTATATTAATATATATGAGCTTTGTAAGATAGCTGCCATTTTTGAACGAGAGTTTTATTTCATCAACAATACCCATTATTTCAAAAGAATTTTTTTGTATTTGTATTCCAATATTTCAGCAAAATGAATCCAAATAGCATCCCACCCAAATGTGCAAAATGGGCAACATTACTATTCGACTGTGTTATCCCCAAATACAGTTCAATTGCGCCATAACCTATTACAAAATATTTTGCCTTAATAGGAACCGGAGGGAAGAGTAACATCAATTCAGTATTTGGGAAAAGATACCCGAAAGCAAGCAACACACCAAAAACGGCTCCTGAGGCTCCTACCGTAGGTATGTTAATTTTCTCAACAAAAATTCGTTGAACCAGATCAACCGCCTGCTGTGTGTAAAGCTGGTTTTCAGGTGCAACACCCCAGTTGTTTACCAGATCTGTAACCCAAGCGGCAGGATGGCCAAGATTAGATTTTACAAAAGCAGCCAATAATTCGGGTGAAGGAGTATTGACAAATGCTGCTACACTTTTTTGTAGAGCAGACATTTCGAGGTAAGTAACAAAAGAATGTAGTGCAGCTGCACCAAGTCCTGTTACAAAAAAATAAATCAAAAATCGTTTGGAACCCCATACCATTTCCAGAATTTTTCCAAACATATATAAGGCAAACATATTGAATAGAAGGTGAAAAAAATCACCGTGCATAAACATGTGAGTTACAAATTGATATGGTCTAAAGTATTCAGAACCGGGATAAAAAAGCCCAAGTCTTTCCGTAAGGTCAATTCCGGTACTTTTTAAAGCCCAAGTAGCGAGCAACATAATAGCGTTGATCATAATCAGGTTTTTAACAACCGGGGGCATCGAAAATGGTGATGACTGATATTGATTCATTATAAAAATATCTTGTTAATGCTGCAAAAATAAGGATTCTTTGGAGAATTGGAGATTGTTTAAATTTAATTGTGTTTGTTTTCAAAGTGCCTTATTTAAGCATTTTTTCAAAATCCTGAAACGGCACGATTGAAACTACTGTTTTCCCCGAAGGTGAATAATTGGGAGTTCGACATGCAAAAAGGTTGTTAAACAAATCCGAAATCTCCTCCGGTTTTAATGAAACGCCATAATTGATTGCAGAAGATTGCGAAAGAAGCATTGCAAGATGCTCTTTAATCTCTTCTTTAACATCAACAGGGCGTCTTTTAAAATCTCCAATCAATTTTTCCACAAGATCCGAAGCATTAAAACTACTCAATAATGCAGGAATACCCTCGACAAAAAAATCATCTCCTTCACCCTGACGAATCTCAAAACCAAGTGCTTTAAGTTCTTCATAAAGAACAATCAATATCTCTTTATCTGCTGCATTTAGTTCTAATTTAGAAGGGAAAAGCTGTCGCTGACTGATTGCCAAATGATTATCAATAATTCTCAGGAAATTCTCGAATAGAATACGCTCATGTGCCCTCCTCTGGTCTATTACCATTAATCCCGACTTTACCGGAGTCAGTATATATTTATTTTTGAACTGAAGAAAATTATGATTTTCCGTAATCGTAATTTCTTCGTCAATGAAAGTCTGTTGAACAGGTTCTCTTTCAACCTCATCAAAATTAGCTGGTTGAAAAACAGGGTTTTCATTTTGCGATTCCCCATCCCTCTCAAATCCTTTATATAGTTGCTGCCAGTTATCAAGGTTTTGATTATCTCTATACGAAGTTGCTCCTGCAAAATCCCGCCCTCTTCCCCTATCCTCTTCAAACGGATTAAAGTTTGGGTTGTATTTTATTTCCGGTTCCGGGATTTGTGTACCTCGAACAGGGCTTATTGGGATATCTATTGCACCACCCTGATCGAAGTCTATTGAAGGCATTAGGTTAAACTTTCCCATTGCTTCGCGCAACGAGGCATGGATAAGATGCCAGGCAGTTTGCTCATCTTCGAACTTTATTTCAGTTTTTGTAGGATGAATATTTATATCAATTGTTGCCGGATCTACCTCAAAATAAAGAAAATACGATGGAAAGGTTTCAGGTGGAAGAACCCTGTCGTAAGCCTGTTGAACAGCTCTGTTGAAAAACGGATGTTTCATAAATCGTCCGTTCACGAAAAAGAATTGCTCACCTAAAGCCTTCTTTGCATATTTTGGTTGACCAATATATCCGGATATTTTAATCACTGATGTAGCAGTTTCAACCGGAATAAGATTTTGGTTGATGTTCCGGCTGAACAATGAAACAATCCGCTTTCTGACATTCTCAGATGGAAGGTTAAAAACAACTGAATTGTTGTGGTACAATGCAATTGTCAATTCGGGGTTAGCAAGTGCAATACGCTGAACTTCGGTGATAATATACTTTAATTCGGAACTGTTGGATTTCAGAAATTTGCGCCGAGCAGGTATATTAAAAAAGATATTTTTTACCGAAAAATTTGTCCCTTCAGTGCAATGAGCAGCCTCTTGTTTCTGGATTGCAGAACCTAAAATATGAATGTATGTTCCAAGTTCCTCACCATGGATACGAGTGCGGACTTCAACGTCAGCAACAGCGGCTATCGAAGCCAGAGCCTCACCCCTGAAACCCATTGTCCGAATTGCAAAAAGGTCGTTTGCTTCGCGGATTTTGGAAGTTGCGTGACGCTCGAAAGACATTCTCGCATCGGTAGGCGACATTCCTTTGCCGTCATCTATCACCTGAATAAGAGTGCGCCCCGAATCTTTAATATTGATGGTAACTGATGAAGCACCTGCATCAATAGAGTTTTCAACAAGTTCCTTTACTACCGAGGCAGGACGTTGTATGACTTCGCCCGCAGCAATCTGGTTTGCAACCGAATCTGGTAAAAGTTGGATAATATCCGGCACGTGTAATTTCTTAGTTTAATTTGAAATATATCAATACTGCCAAAGCCATAATAAACGCAAAAAGCAGGATTTTGACAGTTGAATTCGATTTGTCTTGTTGTTTGTTAAATCGGGGACTCAGACGGCTACGGAAAGCACCCGAAATCTCACTCTTGTACTTTAAAGCTTCATCCTGACCCTCAATTGTAATTCCTAATTCTCTTTTAATACGTGTCTCTCGCTCAACACTTTCTTCCTTTGCCGGATCGTAAAATCGGTTAGGGATATAAAATTGCCTATGCTGACGTTTTGTGAATATTTGAAAAATTGCCATCTCAAATCTCTTTTATTAGGCTACAAAGATAACTCATATTTTTATTTCAGATAATCACTTACTGCCCTCGAAATACCCTTTTTTACCAGTTCCCAAGTTTGCTTTTTATAACTCACAGGCGCATCGCTTTCTTCGGCATCAACAAAATATGTAATGGCATGTGGAATACTTATCGCCAGCATTTGGCTGGGATATTTCTGTTTGTGCCATTCAATCAATTGTTGAAGTGAGTAATGCCTAAGCAATTCATACAAATCCCAGAAATCCTTTTTCTGAGCCCTCCCGAATATGGCTTGAATTTTCATGGCAGCAATATCTGCACTACTATAAAATCGTATTTTATCTTTCTCTTCGATTGGTGCAATAAGTTGGTGTGGAAAGTGAACAATGTCAACTTTAATACTGTCAATAAAACAAAAAATTCCAAACTTAGTATGTTGTTGTTTATAAGCAAATCTTTGTTGGAAGCTTGTTTCAAGAGCATCAATTATTTGTGAATTATCAAATATTTCATGACAAAAGAGATCTATATCAACAGAACTACGATGACCATATCGAAGTGCCAAGGCAGTTCCTCCCACTAACGAAAATGGATTAAGAGTTGGTAAAGCCATCAATTTTTTCAGTAAGGAAAAAGTTCCGGGTTCAACTGTCTGAGTATGTAACATCTGAATTCATTTAGGGGTTTATCGATGATTGCGCTTGCAAAATAGATGGTATGAAGTGGTAAATACTTCGCGTTCAATAATGCTGAAGTCACTTTTTCATCGCCATAGTATCTACGGCACTGACGAATATCTTCAACATCTCCACGAGAAAAAACACGCTCAATGACCCAGTTAGCCTTTGCATCATAGTCAATCTGCTCAAAGTTTACATCCCAAAAAATGCGCTTCTCAAATATGGGTTTTAATTTCACTGCTTTTATTAGTTTACCTTTCTCCATCTAACGTCTTATCGCCGTATAACAATAAGCCTCAATCTTGCAAAATGCTATAACGTTCTCTATTTCTTTTTGTTATCAAGAATCTCTTTTGAAATAACTCCAACCCTCGAAGCCCATTGTTCGTATTCCTGAATCATCTTGTTTTTTAACTTCGGTCTTTCAGAACTAAGATCTGTCAATTCAGAGCGGTCTGTTTTCAAATTATACAATTCCCATGACATAAATTTTCTATTCCGATAATCGTATTGCGAAACTAACTTCCAGTCTCCGTTTCTCATAGCACGATTTCCTTCATGTTCCCAAAACAAAGGCTGTTTTCTCTCCATTTTGCCTCCGGTCAAGACTGATTTTAAATTGATTCCTTCCATTGGCGTGATTTTATTTCCGTTGAAGTTTTCGGGATAAGTACCTCCTGCAAAAGCAAGAAAAGTAGGCATTAAATCAATAATATGTCCTGCTTTTTCGGAATAAATGCGGCCGGCTCCAATTTTTTCAGGATAAACAGCAATAAACGGAGTGGAAATACCACCTTCGTGAACCCAGTGTTTGTGCATTCTGAAAGGAGTATTGCTAACGTTGGTCCAGTTAGTCTCATAAGCATCAAACGAATCGGCAGTACCAGTCTCGCCTGTGGTTTTTATATAATTCCCTTTGTTTTTGATTGACTCGTGACAACCACCATTATCTGAAAGGAATACTATTAAAGTATTTTTCAATTCACCCATTTTTTCGAGCTGAGACACTACCCTGCCTATGTTTTGATCCAACCGATCTACCATGGCAGCATAAACTGCCATACGTAAATCCCACATTTGCTGTTCTTCCTTATTTATCGAATCCCAGGCAGGAACTACCGTATCTCGTTCAGACAATCGGGTTGAAATATCAATAATCCCAAGTTTCTGCTGTTTCGCGAATCTTTCTTTTCTTAGCACATCCCAGCCTTTCAGATATTTACCACGATATTTCGCAATATCTTCAGGCAGTGCGTGTAATGGCCAATGTGGTGCAGTATATGCCAGATACAAAAAGAATGGTTCCTTCTTTGACTGCTCTTCCTTTAGAAAATCAAGGGCATAATCTGTAATTGCATTTGTCATGTAAAAACCTTGTGCAGGCGGATTGAAATCGGCATCATCGAACATCATTCGTGGAGCCTCCTGATTTGTCCGGTAAGGGATACGCTGAAAATAACTGCCTGCACCATCAATCAAACCGAAATAACGATCGAACCCTCTCTTTCGAGGCAGTGTTTCAGGACGATTTCCAACATGCCATTTACCTGACATATAGGTGTTGTAGCCGTTAATTTTCAGAGCTTCGGCTAAAGTAACTGAACTGATATTCAGGTAACCCTGATAGGAAGGAATGCCTGAATCTCCAACCATATCTCCGATTCCCGCCTGGTGCTGATAAAGTCCGGTAAGCAGTGATGCTCGTGTGGGGCAGCAACGTGCAGCATTGTAA
>CAILKW010000298.1 GCA_903834845.1 uncultured Bacteroidia bacterium
CCAAATAGCGAAAACAGTCTTCATCTGTCGAAAATGCTCTATTGAATTTAATCGAGTTCACTCCGGAAAATTGATTTCTTTCATTCATGCTACAAAGGTAGCAAATAATAATTGTCTGGGCGGCCTAAACGCCTATACCTATCACTTGAAATAGAACCAAAGAAAATTAGGTTTAATCTTCAGGGAGGTTTTGAACTTATTTCAGCTTCCGATATCTGCTTTTGCAAGGGAGATGGAAATTACACAACTATTTATTTGAAAGGAGACAAAAAAATCGTAATGACGAAGAAGATTAAGGAAATGAATCTTAAATTTGCTCCATTTCCATTTCTGGTACGAGTTGGTAAATCATTCATTGTTAATCTCGAAAATATATTAAAAGTTGACGAATCTTCGGTGAGTTTTTGTGGTTACGACAAGTTAACCCGAATTGAACTTTCGCAAATTTACCTCAAACGAATAAAAGAACAAATGCTTTGGTATTCATATTAAAAAACAAATTATGGAATTTACGCTTGGAAGACAACCCGATAACGACATCGTTATTGATGAGCCTGTTGTAGGTCGGAAACATCTAAAAATTGGATACGTCTCAGATAATGAACTTCTTATTGAAGATCTTGGTACAACAAATCTGACTTTTGTAAACGGAAACAGAATCAGTAAAAAGCTGATTTCACCTAAAGATCAAGTTGCATTAGGTTCATATAAGCTTGATACAGCAATGATTTTTACAACTGTTCTTAAGAAAATTAAAGATTCAAAAATGGATTTTACTCAGGAGTTCAACGACCTGAAAAAAATCTATTCCGATTACGAAAGGAAAGTAAACAGGCTTAATAAGAATTCACAGATTACACCATTGCTCCTAAAAGCAGGATTCACAGCCGTCACTATGATACTCGTTTTCTTTCTCTTAGATGACCAAAATTTGAGGTATCCGGTTATGATGGCTGCCGGAATCATTGGCGGGTTTGTAACTTTACTCCCAACGAAATCGGAAACTAATATGAAAGATAAGAAGGACAGTTTGGATGTTGAGGTTATGAAACTTTACAAATGCCCGAAATGCGGAGTCAGCCTCTTTTCGCACAGATGGAAATACTGGGCAGATCAAAAAAAATGTGACAAATGTCAGGCTATTTGGAACAAATAAATTTTCATACAAAATAATATACGTTTCATACAATTTTATTTTCACTGCTGAATAGGAATAATTACTTTTCAAAAATAATTTATTAAAACTATTTTTTATGGACAACACGAACATCAAACCAAGTGGACAAGCAGGTGCCAAAAAGAACAAAATGGTTCTTAGCAACCTTTCCGACAAACAAAAAGAAGCTCTAAAAGCAGGTGGCTTCGCGGCAGCAGGTATCGTTATAGGAGCCGGACTTTTCGCTCTTTATTCGATGAATGACCCGATGGCCGATCCAATAGTTGAACCGCCAGCCCCAACGCCTGGTTCGCCAACTCATCCTACCGAACCCGTTGTAATTTATACAGACGCACCAATGGCTGAATCGGTTACCGATGAAATGTCTTTTGCACAGGGTTTTGCTGCCGCACGCGAGGAAGTTGGCGGTGGTGGCTTTTTCGAATGGCGTGGCAATGTTTATAATACCTATTATAAAGAAGAATGGGAAAGATTGTCGCCAGAAGAGCAACACCAATATATGGCTTCGCTCGATGTTCATAACGATGCAATTGAAGATGTTACTCCTGTTGATGATAACCAAAATCTGACTGTTACGGACGATCCAAATCATACCGATAATAATGTGGTTGTAAATGACGATATCAAACCTGATGTTACGCCTGTTATTGAACAGGAAAACTTGGCTAATGCCGGAAACGCAATTCAAATTGATTTTAATAAAGATGATGGCATTATTGATGGAATAGCAATTGATCCGAATAAAGATGGCTTAGCTGATGTTATTGGTATTGACCGTGACCGTAATGGCCTTATTGATACTTATATTATTGACGGCGATGATGAGCCAGGGTTGGATACCGTTATTATTGATGCTGATGAAGACTTTGTGCTTACAGGAACTGAACCGACTATTTCGCTTGATGAGCAATTAGTTTTTGAAATTCCCGCTGATGATCAAACACCTGATAATTCCCCGGATGTTATTTTGGCAAGTAACACTATGGAAGACCCGATGCCCGACATGGATAATACAGCGGATGTTTCCGACTTCGATATAATTACTCAAGCCTGAAAACCATTATAATAAAACTATGGAAAAGCAACAGCTCAGATGCCCAAAATGTCAGAAAATTACTGAAGTTAACAAGGAAAAGCTAAGACCATACAGCGGACAAAAAGTTACAATTACTTGCGGAGAGACTTCGTGCAAATGTAAGTTCCAAATTACTGTTCCTGCGTTCGCACCCCCGCCGCCAGATTCTAAGTACGAGCCAACTTATGTTGAACCAAAATCCAGCTCCTCGGTTAGTGAGGATAACAAAGGCACAGACAAGCAGGCAAAAATTTTATCCGCCAGACTTTCGGTACTTAAAAACGATAAGACTGCCCCACAGTCGTTCGTCCTTCACGAAGGAATTAATATAATAGGACGATTAAGCAAACATGCCGGTGATTATGTCCCTGATATAAAAATTGTTACAAACGATACTTTTATCTCGAAAAAGCATTGCCAGATAACAATGGTTAAAAATCGCAACAATGGTATTGATTGTATTTTGAAAGATGCAGGCAGCGCAAACGGGACTTATCTCAATAATACGAAGCTTAGTAAGGAAGATGAGATTTTCCTGGGCGATGCCGATACCATCCTGATTGGAGATACTAATATCACTTTTGAATTGAAGTAACCTAATATTAACTCATTAGGCTCTTTGCGGTAAAAAAATTTAAAATCATAATGCCACAAAGTCACGAAGGCTCAAAGTTTCACTAAGCCTAATAGGTAAAGCTTCATTACTTTGTGAATCTTAGTGTCTTAGTGTCTTTGTGGCATTTCCTTATTTCAAGGTAACTGGGTGATTTTGTAAGTAAAGATGTTTTTTGATTTTGTTGAAATTCATTATTATAGATGTACATAAAAGTCCAAATTCTTTAAAGTAGTTTTTTTAAATCCATGATGTTCGCAAAGTTTTAACCGCCGAAAGACCCGTCAGTGTGCGAAGCTCCTGACGGTGTCTTTGGTAACAAAAAAATTTAATTTATGACTTACGAAGAATTTCAAAAACGGTACCGGTACAACATAACCTCCGACCGTCTTGGCGAAGGTGGGTTTGGCAAAGTTTACAAAGCCTACGACACCCACCGCGACCGTTGGGTAGCGATAAAAATAGCCGAAGTAAAACCCGATATGGAGTCGGTGAGGCTGAAAAAAGAGGTCGAGATGGTCAACCATTTGCCCTCCAATCCAAACATCGCCTATTATGAGGAGTGCTACACATTCTCTTCATTTACGGGTGAGTACGATTTTGGCGTATTGCAATATTACGAAGAGGGCAACCTTTTGCAACTTACACAGCAAAAGAAACTTACACAATCTCAGAAAGAGAGCATCCTACAACAATTGCTCGAAGGCCTCGGTTTCCTGCACGACCAGGGGATCATCCATCGCGACCTGAAACCTGAGAATGTCCTGATTGTGAATCGCAACGGCGAGTATATCCCTAAGATTACCGACTTTGGCATCAGCAAAAAACTCGACACCAACAAAAGTTCCGTTTTCAGCAATTCGCTTGCCGGGGCAGGGACATTGAGC
>CAILKW010000299.1 GCA_903834845.1 uncultured Bacteroidia bacterium
AAAACTGTAATTATAATAATATATGGTAAATAGCTCAATTACACACACTAAAGTTCAGTAGTTTGTGGCTTTTGTGTCCCATTATGTTTTAAGTCGCTGTTTGTTTGGTTTGATGAGCAAACATCGTTTACTACCGAATGAAATAGGTTAATCATGCGATGTAGTTCTACTTCTCTGCACAAGGCGTGAAAAGGTTTTTTAGATTTCGTTTTTCTTTAGTAATATAAATTTAAAAGTGCTGCCTTTCCCAACCTGACTTTCAACCCAAATTTTCCCGCCCTGTTTTTCGATTAATTCTTTGCAAAGAAGTAATCCTAACCCTGTTCCCTTCTCGTTGTTTGTACCGGGTGTTGAAAGGTTTTTTTCGATAGAGAATAAATAATTTATATTTTCGGGCTTAATACCAACACCATTATCAGAAACGTGAACTTCGATTTCTGATTCTTTTTCTACACAATTTATAGAAATAAGACCATCGGTATTTGTAAATTTAGTAGCGTTCGAAATTAAGTTTCGCAAAACGGTTTTGGTCATTTCAATATCGCAATCAATAATTATATCTGAAATGATATTGTTCTGCAATGTAATGTTCTTACCTTGAACTATTTCGTTGCTAAGTAAACATATTTCACCGGTGATATTTTTTAAGTTTTGTTTTTCTATTTTGGGCGATAGTTTTCCGGTCTGAATACTTGCCCAATCCATTAAGTTTTGTAACAATTTATTAACCAATATAGCAGATGTATGTATGCTTGTTGCAAATTTCTGAATTTTATCGGGTTCGTTTCTAATGCTATACATCAGTAATAATTCGCTGGTAGAGATTATTGCGCCTAAAGGATTTCGTAAATCGTGCGAAATGATAGAGAAAAATTTATCTTTTGTGGCGTTAAGTTCTATAAGTTGTTCACGCGACCTTTTTATTTCGATATGAGTAGCCACTCGTGCTGTTAATTCAGGTATATTAAAAGGCTTTGTGATATAATCAACAGCTCCGAGTTCGAAAGCTTTGAGAATTTTTTCAGGTTCAATAACTGCTGTCAGAAATATAATTGGAATGTCTTTTGTTTTAGGATTGGCTTTCAAAACTTTCGAAAATTCAAAGCCGTCCATAACAGGCATTTGAATATCAAGCAGAATTAAATCTGGAGCTTCAGTGCTTATTGCTTCAAGAGCCTGCTCACCGGATGTTGAAATGCAAATGTTGTAACCTTTTTCATGAAGAATGGTACTTAACACCTGAATATTCTTTGGTACATCATCTACAATTAGAATTAATGGTTTTTTTGCAGTTTGCATGATTTCTAATTTATTTTTATTGTTTCTATTTACATATTGAAGCAGGTGGATAATTTTCTTAATGTATTATCAATTTTTTCAACATTGTAAGCTGCAATTTGTTCCTTTAGAAGGGTGCAATGTTCTTTTAGCTCCACAATATCGTTTTTTTCAATAAATATTTCTAAATCGTGTCCGAAAATAATTAATTCATCGAAATTTAATGTTTTTTGCAGCTTAGTCAGTTGGGGCAGGAATTTTCGAATAAGCTCAGTTTTTATTTCAATTGGTATTTTTAACGGAGTATTTAATGGAGAAAAAATGGTGCTGTTTAGGTTTTTTATTTTTTTATCTTCACCTATCTGATCGTAAGGTAAGTATTTGATAAGCAATTCAATTAATTCGTATTTATTTATAGGTTTTAATAATAAATCGTCAACAACAAAACTAATTTTGTCTTTTTCGTGTTTCATTCCCGATGCAGTAAGTGCTATTATAGGAATGTTTTTCAGTTCTAAATCGTTTTTAATTATATTCGTTGCAGTATATCCGTCTAATACTGGCATTTGCAAATCCATTAATATTACATCAGGGCGTATTTTACGAGCGGCAGTTATACATTCTTCTCCATTTTCAGTTTCTATTATTGAGATATTATAAACTTCAAGATAATCTTTAATAATCTGGCGGTTTGATTGTACGTCTTCGGCAATAAGTATAAGTGGATTTTTAAACCTTATGTTTTTGAGATGGCTTTTATCTATGTTCGTAATATTTTTAAAATTTAAAATACCAATTTCTATATCAAAAAGTGTAACATTGAAAACAGAGCCTTTCCCAAATTCACTTTGGGCAGATATGGTACCACCGAGCAATTCTACCAAACGGTGTGTAATGCTCAAACCCAGACCTGTTCCTCCATATTTATTTTTTTCTTTATGCGCTACTTGCCTGAAAGGTTCGAATATTATTGACAAATCGTGTACTGAAATTCCAATACCACTGTCTTTTATTGAAAAAAGTATATCAATTTTGCTGCCTTTTATTTCTTTTGGAATTACATCAACAAAAATACTGACATTACCGGAGTGCGTGAATTTAACTGCATTCCCGATTACGTTAAATAAAATCTGACGCAAAAATTTTTCATCTGAAATAATTATTTCCGGTATTCTTTCTGAAATTTTGACATTAATTATAATTCCTTTTTCTGAGGCTCGCATCAGAAAAACGGTTTGTATTTCTCTGATAAGCTCGTGAAGATTTACATGTTGCGGGTTGATAACCATTCTGCCTGCTTCAACTTTGGAAATGTCGAGAATATCGTTAATCAGACTGAGAAGTACACCGCTACTTTGAATAATATTGTCTAAATACTCAGAAAAAACTTTGTCTCCTTCAACCTTTTCTTTTAATATGCTCGAAAAACCAACAATTGCATTAAGTGGCGTACGAATTTCGTGGCTCATATTGGCAAGAAACTCACTTTTCATTTTGTTTGCATCTTCGGCAATCTGTTTTGCTTTTTGTAATTCTAATTGGTTCAATTCAAGTTCGTTAGCTAAGTGCGTTTTCTCTTCAATCTGTTGGATAAGGATGGTATTTTTTTCTTCTAATTCTTTGGTACGTTCTTCTACTTTTAGTTCCAGTTCTTCTGCTCGTTTTATTTTTTCTTTGTTTTGAAAAACAAGTTCTTTGTTGGCAATGATTAATTCTGCGGCACGTTTTTCTTTCTCTCCGTTTTGAAATGCAAGTTCTTTGTTGGCAATGATCAATTCTGCCGCACGTTTTTCTTTTTCTTCGTTTTGGAATGCAAGTTCGTTATTTGCAATGACTAATTCGGCTGCGCGTTTTTCTTTTTCTCCGTTTTGAGAAGCAAGTTCGTTATTTGCAATGACTAATTCGGCTGCGCGTTTTTCTTTTTCCTCATTCTGATAAACAAGTTCGTTATTTGCAATGACTAATTCGGCTGCGCGTTTTTCTTTTTCTTCATTCTGATAAACAAGTTCGTTATTT
>CAILKW010000300.1 GCA_903834845.1 uncultured Bacteroidia bacterium
TGATTCCTGAACTCGTTGATACTTTTGGAATTCAGGGTTTTGTTTCGGCAACAATTGCCGTTGAACTTGGATTAAAACCTGGTATTCCGGTTTCGTACAGAGCAGGCGATCAGCCAAATAATGCATTGTCGCTCAATGTTTTGAATCCTGGAGAAATTGCCGCCACAGCCGGAACTTCTGGTGTCGTCTATGGTGTGAGCGGCGAGGTAAAATACGATCCGAAATCAAGAGTAAATACTTTTGCCCATGTCAATCATTCGGCTGCCGCCGATAGGCTGGGGGTATTACTTTGTATTAACGGAACAGGAATACTAAATTCATGGTTGAATAAAAATGTTGGGAATAAGAGTTTTTCTTATGAACAGATGAACGAGCTGGCAAGTTCAGTACCAACCGGTTCAGAAGGTATTTCAATACTTCCATTTGGAAACGGGGCTGAACGTGTGCTTGGTAACATGAACATTGGAGCACAAATATGCGGTGTTGATTTTAACAGACATCATCAGGGACATTTATTCCGGGCTGCCCAGGAAGGCATTGTTTTCTCATTTAAATATGGGATGGACATTTTGAAAGGGATAGGAATTGAAGCCAAAGTTATCAGAGCGGGTAAAGCCAACATGTTCCTTAGTCCTATTTTCCGTGAAACTCTTGCCAATATTTCCGGCGTTTCGATTGAATTGTATAATACCGATGGTGCGGCAGGGGCTGCACGAGGAGCAGGGGTTGGTTCGGGATATTATGCCTCATTTAAAGAAGCTTTCTCAGGTTTGAAAAAACTGGAGATGGTAGAGCCGAATGTAAATGAGAAGGAGCAGGTTAATGAGGCATATAAGCTGTGGGAAGAGAATCTTAAAAGGTTCATTTAATCATAGTTAGCAAATATTGAAAATTCACGGTAAATGTCAAAAAAAATGAAAATAAACTCAAAGGACTTCATTTTAAGGTTAATTCTCACCATGCTTTTGATGTCGGCATGTTTTATTATAATTGATTTATACGTCCCTTTAAAACATTTTTTATTTGGTGAAAGGCTCATGTTGAGCGAGATTCTGTCATACATAAAAATGCAGCAACATTTGCCGATTATCATCGCAGTTTCGATTGCTTTAAGTTTTGAAAATACCAAAAAGAATAAATAACGTTTACAAAATTTTTTAAAATCAATAGTCAATTAGTTTAATAGTGTTAAATTTATAAAACATAGTTAGTTATGAATGTATTTATTGGAAAAAAAGAGTATTTCCCCGGAATAGGGAAAATCAAATTTGAAGGTGTAGAATCAAGAAACCCATTAGCTTTTAAATGGTACGATGAAAAGAGAGTAATCAATGGAAAGACCATGAAAGATCATTTGCGTTTTGCAATTGCTTTTTGGCATACCTTCTGCGGCGAGGGCGGTGATCCATTTGGACCCGGCACAAAAAGTTTTCCCTGGAACGGGGCAGCCGATCCTATGGAAGGAGCTTTCAATAAACTTGATGCAGCTTTTGAGTTCATCACAAAAATAGGTGCTCCTTACTACTGTTTTCACGATACCGATGTTGTTGGTGATGGTTCAGTTTTCGAAATTGAAAAGAAAATGGGACAGGCCATTCCTGTTATGCAGCAGATGCAAAAAGATTCAGGCGTTCAGTTGCTTTGGGGTACTGCCAATGTATTCTCGAATCGCCGTTATATGAATGGTGCATCAACAAATCCCGATTTCAGCGTTTTAACAAATGCTGCCGTTCAGATAAAAAATGCTATTGACGCTACTATCGCTCTTGGCGGTACAAACTATGTATTCTGGGGCGGTCGTGAAGGTTATATGAGTTTACACAATACCAATACAAAACGCGAACTTGAACATCTTGGTCGCTTTCTGCAAATGGCACGCGATTATGCCCGTAAACAAGGATTCAAAGGGTCATTCCTGATTGAACCCAAACCTATGGAACCTACTAAACATCAGTATGATTTCGATACTCAGACAGTTATTGGCTTCCTGCGTCAGTTTGGACTTGAAAAGGATTTCAGGATGAATATCGAAGTAAATCATGCTACTCTGGCAGGTCACACCTTTTCACACGAATTGCGTATGGCTGCAGATGCAGGCGTTTTCGGTTCAATTGATGCCAATAAAGGTGATTACCAGAATGGTTGGGATACAGACGAATTTCCTACAAACGTGTATGAAGTAACCGAAGCTATGATTGAAATTATCCAAGCCGGTGGATTCGCAACAGGTGGTATTAACTTCGATGCAAAGACCAGGCGTAATTCATCAGATCTTGAAGATATCTTTATTGCGCATGTCTCAGGGATGGATGTTTTTGCAAGAGCAATGATCATAGCTGACAAACTTTTAAAAGAATCGGATTATCTTAAATTCAGAAAAGAGCGTTACAGTTCTTATGATAGCGGCAAAGGTGCAGAATTCGAAGCCGGGCAGTTAACTTTCGAAAATCTTCGCGAAATAGCAGCTGAGGCAGGCGAACCCAAACAGATAAGCGGCAAACAGGAGATGCTCGAACAACTGATAAACAGTTACATCTAATACTGTAAATTGTTATGGCATTTATTGATACGTCATCAAAATCGGCATCTGGCAGCTACCAAAAAGGTAATCCAATGTATATTTTGCTGCTAACTTTAGTGGCTACATTAGGCGGATTGCTTTTTGGATATGATACTGCGGTTGTTAACGGTGCTGAAAAATCACTTGTTGAGTTTTACATTTCGAGAATTACTGATCCGGCAAATTACAGTTATGCAGTACAAATAATTACCCAATACAAAATAATGATGGCACTGGTTCTTTTTCTTGTGTTTAGCATTATTTCGGGACAGATTGTGAAACTTTTGGGTAAGAAGAAAGGACTAATTTCCGGGGCAATCATTTTGACAATATTAGCGGTCTGGATTGTAGGTTTTATTTCAAAAGCTATTCCTACGGATGCGGCGGCTTTGAAAGATTCTGTTGATACCATAAAAGGATTTGTGATTGCAAGTGCATTGATTGGTTGTGTTATAGGAGGTTCAGTGGCAGGCTTTATTTCCAGATCACTTGGTCGTAAAAACGGATTATCTATCGCAGCTGTTGCTTTCTTTGTGTCAGCTATCGGAGCTTGGAAACCCGAAGCTTTTAATGTTTTCGGAACTTTAGATGTTTATTCATTTGTGATTTACCGAATCATTGGCGGTATCGGAGTTGGTTTGGCATCGATGATTTCACCGATGTATATTGCCGAAATTGCACCTGCTAATATTCGTGGCAAATTGGTTTCTTTCAATCAGTTTGCTATCATTTTCGGAATGCTCCTAATTTACTTTGTGAACTATTTTATTGCCAAACAAGGCAACGAACAGTGGCTTATAACTGATGGATGGCGTTTAATGTTCCTTTCGGGTGCTATCCCTGCAGGCATTTTTATCGTTCTTCTCTTTTTTGTTCCCGAAACACCCCGATTTTTGGTTTTAAACGGTCAGGAAGACAAAGCTTTAAAAGTCCTAAAGAAAATTGCCGGTGACAAACAGGCTTCAATAATTCTTGAAGAGATAAAAGGAACAGTTCACGAAGCAAACGCACCCTGGCTGTCGTACGGATTTCTTGTAATTTTTGTTGGTATTATGCTCTCTGTGTTTCAGCAGTTTGTCGGTATCAATGCAGTGCTGTATTATGCAGGAAATATCTTTCGGAACATGGGTGCCTCAACCGACAGCTCATTGCTGCAAACAATTATTGTAGGCGCAGTAAACCTGGTTTTTACAGTAGTCGCTATTATGACGGTTGACAAATTTGGCCGTAAACCACTGATGATTATCGGTTCTATTGGGATGGGAATTAGTATGTTTGCACTTGGTCTTACATTTTTTATGGGACAAACAGGTGGAATGTTAACACCGTTGCAGGGTTATGCAGCATTGGCATTCATGCTCTTATACACTGCTGCATTTGCTATGAGTTGGGGTCCGGTTTGTTGGGTTTTGCTTTCTGAGATTTTTCCTAATTCAATACGTGCCGCAATGTCAATAGCAGTAGCTGCTCAATGGATTGCCAACTGGATTGTTTCGCTTACTTTCCCGATGATGAACGATAATGTATGGTTAACCAATCAGTTTAATCATGGTTTTTCATACTGGATTTATGGCGTAATGGGAATTTTGTCTGCGGTTTTTGTCTGGAAGATGGTTCCCGAAACTAAAGGAAAGACACTCGAATCAATGGAAGGCTTATGGCTTAAGAAAAGATAGTATTTGGCTTATAATCAAATTAAAGAATCCCCTTAAGAAATTGATTTTAAGGGGATTTTTATTTTCAACTAATGAATAAAGGTATTGTAAACTTGAATTCACTGCCACGGCCTAATTCGCTTTTCACCCAAATATTGCCACCATGTTTTTCAATAAATTCTTTACATAACAACAAACCTAAACCGGTTCCTTTTTCGTTTGAAGTACCTAAAGTTGTATTTCTTTTGGAGGAATCGAAAATGTTGGTTAATGAATCGGCTTCTATTCCCACGCCGCTGTCTATCACGGTAATAGTTGCGCTTGTACTATTTTTTTCTGCATGAATTTCAATCAGACCACTGTGTTTGGTGAATTTGATTGCATTCGAAATAAGATTTCTTAATATTGTGTTTATCATATTTGTATCGGCAAATATAAATATTTCATCGCCTCCTAAATAATTGATTGCTATGTTTTTATTATTTGCATTTAGTTTCAGATTTTCGATTGCGTTATTGCAAATAGCGGACAGTTTGTTTTTCTGTGGTTCAAAAGGTAATTTTCCGGATTGCGCTCCCGCCCAAATCAATAGATCCTCAAGCAAATCATAGGTGTTCTGAGCGGAATTATAAACAATATTTATATGTTTCTCAATTTTATCAGTATCATATTTGCGAATATTTATTAATAACAAATCCAAAAAGCCAAGTATCGAATTAAACGGTCCTCTCAGGTCATGTGCAAGTATTGACATAAATCTGTTTTTGTCGTCAATGAGTTTTCCAAGTTTATCGTTTTGAAGCTTAATTGTAATTTCTGCTTCTTTGCGTTCAGTTATGTTTTTAGAAATACATGAAACCCAACATATCTTGCCGTGTTCGTCTTTTATGGGGTCAATAAGTGTAACAAAATAGATTATTTTTCCGTCAGGTAAATCAACTTTAACGTCTATTTCGCTCTTTTCACTGCTCCTAAAAACCTTTCTGACATGTTCGAGTCTCTTTTCCGCTTCTTCATACGAAAATATGGAATGAGGAGTTTTTCCTATGATGTCCTCCGGTTTTTTTCCGAGGTTTTTTGCAAATATTTCATTTACAAATCTATAAGTTTCGTTAGGATTAAAGCTAAAAATGGGATCACTTGAATACTGAACCATAGTCCGGTATTTTTCTTCGCTTTCTTCCGATTCTTTTATTACTCTCTGATAATGAAATATAAAAAACATGATCGGCAATGATATTTCAAAAATCATACTTGAAAGTAATTGTATATTATTTATCAGTGTTGACCCAAACAGATTTACGGTTTCCGGAAACAAAACTATATAAATGAGACGAAAAATTAAAATAAGAGAAGAAATGAAGATCAATATTGAAGTGAAATTGTATGAATATGTTTTTTTATCGGGTTTGTTGTTAAGTATTTGTATCCCTGTGGTTATATTAATCCCCGTGAAGAAAATCGAAATAATAACAGATCTTGCAACCATGCTATTTTGAGAATACGTATAATACATAAGTAGCAAAAGAAACATAATGAAGGTAATTGCAAAAAGCATATTTTTAAGGAAGGAAAATTTCTGATTGAAAAAGATCCTTAGTCCGTAAATTCTTAATAAACTGCCTATTAAGAATAAACTATGAGCAAGAATGATCGAAAAAAAATCTGGAATTGCTGAGCGATTAAGTAGAAACATGTAACCGCCCGCTATAACAAAATTGGCAATAATCCAATAGTTAATACCCAAATACGTTTTTTGGATTTTCTTAATGACATAAATAAAAAAACCTAAAAACAGGTTAATGGAAAATAAGCATATTATAAGGGTCTTTATGTCCATATATTTCGATTTTTTATTCTAAAAACTTGTTTGGAATTCCTTTTATCCGCAGGAATGTCTGCACTTATCACCACTTTAATTACATCTTTTACAGATTATTGGCTCCAATTACCACTTGGATTCATCAAATTCAATCAAATATGTTATAATTTCAACAAGATAACCCGAACCGGCAGGACTTTCAATGGCTTCCGTTTGTTCTTTTATTGTCTTCGGATATTTGATATCGTTGGGGCAAAATACAAGGTAAAGACCTTTATTCAGTCCTAAACTTTTGCAATAGTAGGCCAATTGTTTTTTCCCGTCTTCAAAACTTCCGGGGCTGTAAAATATTTTTGTTTCAATCAGGAATTCATTATTGGCAATATTGATAATCATATCGCTTTTACCTAAGCCTGTATTGGCTTCCCTATATATTTTACCTTTCAACTCTTGCATTGTAGCATTAATATATGTCTCAAAACTATATATCAATGCTGCTTCCCTTAATGAAAGGTAATTTCCCTTTTCGTCTTTTTCTCTGAAAACGTTAAAACCTCGTCTTTTTACATATTCTTTGTATGTTGTGATTAATTTTTCAAGTTTAAGGTCTCCTTCTTCTGTAAAATAATCGGGTGAATATATTGTTCGGGTGATTACGCTTTGTTCTCCGTTTGTATAAGGGTAAAATGCTTTGTATAATCTTTTTTTGTAAAACGGCACCCAAAATGTTACGAATCCATTTCCATCATCTTTTATTAATCCGTTAGTATGCAGAAGTTTAATGCTTTCTCTGTCAATATCAAATGGAATTTGGTCTTCGGTAAACAATAGACGTTCAACGAATTTTCGCTCTTCTTTTGCTTTATTCAGAATATTTGCAAAGTTTTTATCAATTGCTATGCGCAAATACCAGTCTTCAACCTTTAAATAATCATTGTAAGTTAATATTTTTGTGTCAGGGTTGTCTTCTACTAATTTCATCGCAAATCCGTTTACTAATCCGGGCTGGTTTGCTGTAATCTGAGAAATTTTCTGCTTTACTTTTTCTTCAAATAGTTGACCGGTTTCTGTTTCGTGCTGGCCAAGAAGCTCATAAACTTCATTATCTGTAAAGTATGGAACATTCAAATTATCAGCAATATTGAACGGGCTCGCATTATCACTAACCACACCAACAATATTTGAAACGCCAACAAGAATTACGCTTTTTAAACTATGGTTTTGCCTTGAATGATAAGCATTGCGAATTGAGTGTAAAAAATCATTGAAATATTCTTTGTTTATACCTTCTACTTCATCAATTATTAAAACAAATTTTTGATTTTTAGTCTCTGAGATTATTTGAAATATTTTCGCCAAATCAATATCTTTAGAAAATTCTATATTCCAAAAGTTTTGTAATTCGCCCAACAAACAGTATAAAAAACTATCTAATGAGGCATTTTTGTAATTTTCAAAATTAATATGAGCGACTTTGTATCCTATTTTTTCCAAACTTTTTCCAAGCTGCCCGAAATAGGTGCTCTTGCCGGTTTGACGTGGTGCCCAAATAGTGAAATATCGTTCTTTTTCAACAAGTTTAATTCCTTTGTTTATTAAACCTATTCTTTCGATTGTATAATGTTGTTCGGCAATATTTGGCCCCGATGTATTAAATTCTTTCATTTTGTGGATGTTGGTTTTGTGCCTTATGGTAATATAAAATAAAATGTACTTCCTTTTCCCTCAACGCTTTCAACCCAAAATTTCCCTCCATGCTTTTCAATAAACTCTTTGCAAAGAAGCAGCCCTAAACCGGTACTGGGTTCATCGGCAGTACCTCTTCTGTTTGTTTTAACATCAAGCTTGAATAAATCTCCAACAAGGGTGGGACTCATTCCGATACCGGTATCTCTAACAAAAATCTCCACTCCTCTGTCTGGAATAACAATTGCAGAAATAGTTATATTACCTCCTCTAAGGGTAAATTTTACAGCATTTGAAACAAGATTCCTAAGGACTGTCTGAAGCATATTGCTGTCAGCAAAAACCTCCAAATGACTGGGAATATCGTAAACTATTTCAATTCCCTTGTTTCTTGCCGATTCCTGAATCATTTCAATACTATCACTAACAGCTAAACTCAAATTTACTTCTTCCGGTTTGAATGGTATTAGTCCTTGTCGCATTCTTGACCAATGGAGCAGGTTTTCGAGCAAACGGAAAAGATTAGCAGCTGAGTTTTTCATATTCCTTGCAATATCTTGTATCTCAGGCATTGTAAGGCTTGGCAATTCTTCTGCCATTATTTTTGTCAGACCTAAAAAGGCACTAAATGGGCCGCGAAGGTCGTGAGCAATAATGGAGAAAAATTTGTCTTTTTCGGAATTTATATTTTTAAGATCCTCATTTTGAATAACGATTTCCGTCTCAGCCTTTTTCCGCCGTGAGATGTCATTTATCAAAACATGCCGCGCATTTCGGCCATTAAAATTAACCGTATGAGCTTTGATTTCCACAATTATTACATCTCCGTTTTTCTTTGTGTGCAGCGATTCACCGTCCGTAAGGTAACCCTGTCTGACTAAATCAATATTTCTCATAAGATCGGGAATATCATCAGTACTTCGAATATCTTTTAATGTCATAGTCAGAAATTCATCTCTTGTATAACCGTAATGATTTATTGCTGATTGGTTTACTTCGAGGAAATCGAGAGTTTCGAGGTCGTAAATGAACATTGGTTGTGGATTATTGAAAAACATAAAACGGTATTTTTCCTCACTTTTACGTAATGCTTCTTCTGATTGTTTCCTTTCTGTTATGTCTTTGATTGTGCCAACTAAAGTTACTAATTGATTGTTGTAATCAAATTTAAGTTTCCCTTTTCCATGAAGCCAACGCTCTGCTCCATCATTTATCCTTATAATTTTATATTCTTTGTCAAATTTGGTTTTGTTACCTATCACTTCATTATTAAGATAATCAGCCATTATGCTTTGCCATTCCGGATGAATAATCGAGACCCATCCTTCAACAGACCGGTCAAAATCAGCATCAATTCCAAAAATTGTGTCAAGAACTTCGGAACTAACCCATTTCCCGGACGAAAAATCCAAAGAATATGTACCAATATTGGCAATCAGCTGAGTCTCTTTTAAAAATCTCTCACTTTCTTTCAGTTCTTCTTCCCACTTTTTGCGCTCGGTAAGGTCGTTGGCAAAAACCGAAATCCCGATTACTTCTCCTTTTACATCAAAGATCGGATTATGGATCACCTCAAAATATCGGCGTTGAGTACCAGGCATACCGGAGAATGCCGATTCGACAATTTTTTCACCACGTAGAACCCGATTGAGGTTTTTACGCGCTCCTTCCCTGTCTTCGTCAACTGTTTGATAGTTCAACAGGCTTTCTCCAATTTTAATGTCGGCACCATAAAGGAATTTCATTTCGGCAATATGGGCTTTATTGAAACTTGTGTAACGTAAATCACAGTCGAGTGAGAAAACCGGTGAATTAGTGCTGTCAAGAACGGTATTCATAATTGCGTTAATTGCAATTTTTTGGATTTCTGATTGGTTGTGTTCTGTAATGTCAATTGCCGTCACAAGGCAATTCTCGCCGTTTTGGGAAACAATACCGGTTAGCTGAACATCAACAGGCAAATTGCTATCTGTCAACAGTGCGATTTCGCAGATTTGTTTGGTTTTACTTAAAAATACCTGATCAAGGAATATAATGAATAATGGTATGGTTTGATATGTTACAAAAGAAGCAAATCTCCGGTTTATCAAATAGGAACGATCTCTTCCCAACATCAGCGATCCATGAAGGTTTAGCTCGATAATATCACCATATTTTGAAAGAGTAAAATAACCTGAAGGCGCAAAATCATACAATTCAGAATACTTATCCGAAGCATTTTCGGCATTATTTTTTGCCAGCTGAAGTTCTTCATTTTGCATTTCGAGCTCTATCTGGTGTACTTCAAGCTCGTGGATTAGTCTAAGCATATCCGGATCTGCATTCAGAGTTGATGGATTGATGGTTTTCATTTTCAGCAATTCCTCTGCTTTTTGGCGAAGGATTGAATGGATAGGTTTGATTTCCTTTTTCATCGTAAATATATTTTTGTATTCTTTTATAATCGTAAATGCTTTTCAATTATTGCAACCAGTGCATTTCTTCCGAAAGGTTTTGTTAAATAATCATTACATCCGGCGGCTATCGAATTGGCGCGATCACCAGCAAGAGCATTGGCTGTTTGTGCAATAATGACAACATTTTTGTTGAATTCCCGTATTTGTTTTGCAGCTTTTAGTCCATCCAATACGGGCATTTTAATATCCATAAGAACTAAATCTATATCTGGATTACTGCGACAAACCTCAACAGCTTCAACTCCGGTTCTAACTCTAATAATTTCCTTACAAAACATTTTGACTGCCAATGCAATGAGTTTTTCTGATATCACATCATCTTCGGCAATCAAAATTTTTAGTTTGGGTACTCCCGAGTCAACTTGAGTAACTTCTTTAATTTGAGAATACATTTGTGGAGGTATTAATATTGGTTTTATTTCAACATTATAAGGAATAGTGAAACGAAATATAGAACCTTCCGAACCCGATTTTCCCTCAGGATCGCTTTCTACCCAGATTTTTCCACCGAGCATTTCCACATAAGCCTTTGAAATTGATAATCCCAATCCGGCACCCTGATAAGCTCTTGTATCGCCAATATCGGCTTGAACGAAACGATCGAATATTGCTTCTTGCCTGTCTTTTGGAACACCAATACCTGTATCTTTTACATAAAATTGCAGTAGAGACAAGGCATGCCTTGTCTCTACTGCATGCCTTGTCTCTACTGCATGCCTTGTCTCTACAATGTCATAACCAAATTCAATGTTGCCTTTTTCGCTATATTTAATGGCATTTTTAACAAGGTTGGTAAGAATAGCAAATAATTTCTCACGGTCGGTTCTAATTGTTGCTTCTTTTGCCGGTAGCGCATTTTTATAAGAGAATTTCATTCCTTTGGCTTCAACCTCAGGTTTGAAGAACATATAAATGTACTCGATTTGTTCGTTTATATTCGACTCTCTGATATCAAGTTCCATCAGACCTGCTTCTATTTTCGAAATATCAATAATATCGTTGATAATGTTAAGCATACGCGTTCCGGCTTTCTCAATAACACTAATATATTGTTGTTGCTCTTCGCCTGTAAGATTAGGTTCTTTTAATAATGCAGAAAAACCCAGAATACCGTTCATGGGTGTACGGATTTCGTGGCTCATATTTGCAAGAAACGCTGATTTCAGGCGGTCACTTTGTTCGGCATGGTCTTTTGCAATCAGTAATTCTTCGCTCCTTTTCTGAATAAGTAGTTCTGCTTGTTTCCTTTCAGTAATATCGCGAATGATTCCGGTGAAATATTTCTCTGAGGCAGTTTCCCATTCAGCGAGAGATAATTCAACAGGGAACTTATTTCCATCTTTTCGTAAACCGTAAAGCTCTATAGTTTTGCCGATTATATGTGGTATATTATCTTTGACATTACTTTGATCGTATTCGTTGTATAATTTGGCATAAGGTTGAGGCATAATTATTTCTAAGTTTTTGCCGGTGATTTCTTCTTCTGTATAGCCGAATATTATTTGTGCACCTCTGTTCCAGCCAAGTATTATTCCATTACTATCTGTGGTAATTATTGCATCGTTGGCAGACTGCGTAACAGCACGAAACCTTTCTTCGCTTTGGCGCAATGCTTCCTCACTTTTTTCCCTGATATAATTCTCTCTCCGTAAATCTTCGAGTAAGTTAAGTGTAGCAAAATGGGTCTCCTTCAGTTCTCGTGTACGTTCTGCAACCAGTGCTGCAAGTCGCTCTTTTTCATCATTTTTTGCTGTATTTGCAGCTTTTATTTTTACCATAGCACGAATCTGTGCGGTAAGTTCACTCGGATCAATAGGTTTCGCAAGAAAGGCTTCTGCACCGCTTTCGAGGGCTCGAATCCGGCTCTCCCTGTCGCCCTTCAAAGCTGTAACGAAAACTACGGGAATATCGTTAAGCTTTTTGTCGGCTTTTAACATTTGGCAAACTTCAAAACCATCCATTACGGGCATAACTATATCAAGCAGAATTACATCAGGGTTTTCGGCTATTGCCAGTTCAAGACCCTTTATTCCATCTATAGCTAAAAAAACCAAAGCTTCGGGAAATGCTTCGTTGACAAGTGCCTTAATGATAATCAGGTTATCGCGATTATCATCGATAGCTAAAATTTTTAGTTTTTTATTGTCCATATAACACGTTTCTAATCGTTTTGAAAAAAATATGTTCGTCAATAGGCTTAGCAATATAGGAATCAAACCCATGAGAAAGAATGGTTTCACGGTCGGAAGTCATTGCACTGGCCGTAAGAGCTATAATGGGGATGTTATGTAATTCACCATTGTTACGAATGGCTTTAAATGCTTCAATACCATCAATTCCCGGAAGTGCAATATCCATTAAAATAAGATTTGGTTTATGCTTTTCGGCCATTGCTATGCCTTCAATGCCGTCAACTGCTTCAATAACAATATAATTGTTAGCGAGAAGTGCTTTTACGGTAATCATATTATCGGGATTATCCTCTATTGCCAGTACTACCGGTTTTCCCTCAATGGTTTGCAAATCACGCTTAGTCTTTACAATTTCATCCTTTTCGGTATATACCATTGCTGCCACAGCATTGAGCAGTTCGTTTCGACCCACATCTCCTTTTCTTATCAACTGATGAACGTTATTTCGTGTCAAAAATTTCAATTCTTCTTTGTTAATATGCTTTGCAGTTAATATTAAAACAGGAATATGGGCTGTTTGTTCAGCCTCGCGTAGAGTTCTCAGTACTTCAAATCCATCTATTCCAGGCATCATCAAGTCGAGAATCATGGCGTCAGGAATTGTATTACTGATAATTCCGAGAGCCTCGCCTCCATCGTGTGCCACTAACAGCTTATATCCGCTAATTTCAAGAATATCTTTAATTTGGATAATTGCAGGTTCGCTGTCTTCAACGAGCAAAATGGTTTTTTCGGCTGAATTAGAAACGGTTTTAATCGGTACCGTTTTGATTTGATTGTTAAATCTTGATACAGGTTTCTCCAATATTGTGGCATCTGTTGCGTAATTTAATGGAAGTATAAGTGTAAAAACAGAACCTTTGCCTGGTTTGCTTTTTACAGAAATTGTTCCACCCAAAAGATTTGTATATTTTTTGGCAATAGCGAGACCCAATCCTGAACCTCCAAACCTTCGTGAGGTACTTTCGTCGGCCTGACGAAATTCATCAAAAATATGTTGAAGATGGTTTTCAGAGATTCCAATACCTGTGTCGGTAACGGCTAAAGAAAGGCTTTTACCGATCAGGTTGATTGTTACCTCCACCTTGCCTTTTTGGGTAAACTTCACAGCATTATCAATAATATTCTGTAAAATATGACGACACTTATCAACATCGCTATTAATAGAAAAATTTCTATCTGCCTCTAAATAAATAAGTTCAATGTTTTTTTGTTGAGCCTGTGGTTTAATCATAAGAATAACTTCAGAAATCAATTCGCTAACATCAAAATTGGTTATTTCTACTTCTTCCTTTCCTGCTTCGATACGCGAAATATCAAGAATATCGTTAATCAACGAAAGAAGATGTTTGCCATTTCGTTCAATTACCTCGAGATAACTGTATTCTTCATCAGGAATTTTTTTAAAGAGTCTTCGGTTTAGCACGCCCGAAAGAGCAATAACAGAATTAAGCGGTGTACGCAATTCGTGACTCATATTCGATAAAAAAGTTGTTTTGAGTCTATTGGCCTCATTCAACTGGTTTTTCTGCATTTCCAACTCAGTGTTTTGCTCTGTCAATTCTGCAGCCTGAGATTCCATTTCTGTTTTTTGTGCCTCAAGTTCCATGTTCTGGAATTCTAATTTTTTCAAGAATTCGATATTCTTTTGGTATGCCAATATTCCTTCAATCCGAGCGCATAGGGTATTAAGAATTCTGTCAATCAGATGAATAGCCTGATTACTATATTTGCCGACATTTGCAAGAGAGATAATTGCAATGATCTCATTATTGGCAATTACAGGAATAGTAATTATTTCGCGAGGAATAAATTTACCTCCTACAGTGTGAAATACAAAACGAGTATCTTCGGGAATGCTCTTTATGTGCTGAACATGATGTGAGGCAAGTACTGAACCAAATTCTCCCTCGAAACCATCGGATGGAAACGATTGTCGGGCATATTTGTCAGATCCTATTGATTCGAAATGTTCATACGTTTTCTTATCATCGCTAAGCAGATAAACAGCAGCCATTTGAGAGCCTGTATGTGTAATAAGCGCGTTTAGGGTAGATCGAAAGAACTTTTTTGCATCCTCTTCGCTCATCATTAAACCCGAAAGACTAACCACTTTTTCATCTAAATCCTTGTTCATCTGAATCCTTTCAACCATCGAGTTGAAAGAGTCGGATAGTACGCCAAATTCATTTTGTAATGAATACAAACTGCGTGAATTCATATCACCACTGTGAAACCGGTTGGCTGCAGCAGTTATTTCGGCCAATGGTTTACGTATATTTCGGAGAAGGATGTAGCTTATGAACAGCGACAGCCATATTAAAGTAACTATCAACAGGATTAATTGGTTGCTAAGAGTGTTTTTCAGTGTACTTGAATCGGCAAATAATGTGTCTCCTTTTTTAGTGGCAAAATCATCAATGATCTTGATTTTAGCCATCATAAGATCTCTGTGGATTTTTACACTACCATTTGTAAGTATATTGTGCTTAGCTTTTTCGATATTACCCGAAAACGCGAGTTTGGTATTTTCATTACGGGAAGTATTCCAATTAATAAATGCTTCGTAAGCTTCTTCAATATCATTACGTGGTCCTAAATATTGGTCATATAAGACTGTAAATTGCTGGAACGCATGAGCAACAGACAATTCCATCATTTGAACAGCTTCCTGTTTTTCCTGATCACTATTTGCCAACAAGAGGTCTCTCTCTCCGATGCGTACGGTTTGTATATCGAATTGAAGGCTGCCAATTGCTCTTCTTACTTTTAAGGGGTGGTTGTACAAGGTTTCGGTTTGTAGGTGAATCCTGCCTGATTGTTGATATGAAACAAAACCTAATATCATAACAAACAACAGCATAGCTGCAAAACCAAGCCTAAGTTGTGTCCCGATTTTAAGATTTTTCATCACGATGTTTTATTATATTGTTTTTTGAATGTTGTTTCTTCTTGAATTTTCATTATTAATTGCCAATATTAAAAATTGCCGATTGCGGAAATACTTCGCTGAAGTTATACCTCGTTAGAATATGCCGTTCTGCTTCGCCGGTTATCAGAAAACCATCAGTTGTAAGACTGTTACCGGTCTTTTCAAGGATTTTTTTCTGGTAAACCGGTTTATAATAAAACAAAAGGTTGGCACAAATAACCAGGTCGAAATCGCCAAAGATACTTGCTGGTGGGCAACTAAACTCATCACTTAACAGATCGAATACCGAAAAAACGATGTTTTTTTTCAATTCTTTATTTACGGTATAAGCATCGCCATCCTTAGTAAACCATTGTTTAACACGTTTCAAATTTACATTGTTCAAATCATTATAAGAATATCTTCCTTCAATTGCTTCGTTTATAATTATTTCGCTCTGATCGGTAGCAAAGATGCGAAAATTTATCTTTTCATTGTCACTGTTTTTTAACTCCTCAAGCAGCATTGCCAAACTGTATGTTTCCTGACCTGCAGCACATGCTGCCGACCATACGCGAATCTCTTTTTGTTTGGAGTATCTCGTTTTCAAACAAAGTTCAGGCAAAATAATACGCTCCAAAACAGCAAATGTAAGCGGGTTGCGAAAAAAATGGCTGTAACAGATATTCAGTGAATCAAAAAAAATCTCACCTTCTTTATTCTTTCCCTTTAACAAAGTGTAATACTCTTCGGTTGTGTTGCAAAGTGTTTGAGTGATTCTTTTTCGGAAAGTTTTATTCAGAAAAGTGTCATCGTATTTTGAAACGTCAAAGCCGTGATATTCAAGCAGTATTTGGGTAATTAGTCTGTTTTTTTCTTTCATAAATTCTTTTTTTGGAATCTGAAAACGAATATTTCCAAAATGAAATACCTCTGATTATTCATGAACTATGACGTATTTTTCTTCCTGCCCCAGTTTATTCAGCAATTCATTCACTTCCTTCTTTAGTTCAATCATAGTTAATTCGCGATCAACAGTAAGATTGTGAAAACGTAACAGTTCGTCTATTTTTTGGTGCAACGCTTCCTCTGACTGCTTACGCTCTGTAATATCAACTGCGGTAATAAAGCAATTTGCTTCTACTTGGGTTGCAATACCCGTTAAATGAACATATATTGGTGATTTGCCATAAAGTGAAATAGTTACTTCGCAAGTTTCTTTAATATAGCTGCTAAATAATTTATCAAGGAAATTAACGAAAATTTCTCTTGTATCGGAAGAGACATAATATAAAAAAGAATTGTTCTTTAAATGGGAACGTTCCCTACCAAGCATAAGCGAACCGGAGAGGTTTAACTCAAAAATTCGGCCTTCTTTTGAAAGTGTAAAATAACCTGATGGTGCAAAATCATATAATCCGATATATTTTTCGGAAACGGCTTCTGCGTGATTCTTTGCCAACGCGATTTCTTCATTTTGCAATTTCAACTCAACCTGGTGTATTTCAAGTTCATGAATGAGTTTCAGAATTTCAACTTCAGAAATATTGATTGATTGATGGGCATAAGAACTGGTTGATCTTGTTTTGATCATCAACTCCTCAGCCTTTTGGCGAAGGTTCTCGATAGCAAATTTTATTTCGTCTTTCATTATTATATGGTTTTTGATGCACAAGTTTGAAATTTTCAATGTTACCAAAATGTTCAAATACTGTGGTTTTGCTAATAAATGTATCGAAATCAGATAAAAGTAGATTATATGAGGAATACTCCCATTGTTCAATTCTTGTTACTATTCTGTCTTTTACCGGATTTGAATGAATGTAGTGAACTAAATTAACAAAATACTTTTCTGTTTCCACAGGTTTACGCCCAAATTTACTACGGAATAAAGTACCTTTTCTCCGATATTTTTTATTGTATGCTTGCGCATATCCGTTAAAAAAATGTGAAAAACGGTAACTTATTGTCTCTGGACTTACCTTTTGGGTTACTTGTTCTGTTTTAAGAAATTTGATTAATTCGTTTTCAGATTTAATTTGCACAAAAAAATGAAAGTGATTTGGCATAAAACAATAAGAGAAAGTATCGCAAATCGGAACAATATATTTGACATAGCCATCAAGAAACTTTTGATAATCAAATTTGTCTGTGAAAAAATTATCATCGCCAGTAGCGTGATTATAAATGTGGTAATAATGTTCCGGTTCAAGAGGAATTTTTGTTTCCATATTGTTTTGTTTTTTAATTTCCTTTTTCCACCCTTCGAGGGTCTTTTTCAGACCCTCGAAGCGGTGGTGTTTACGCTCGAAGGGTTAACTTTCTTCGACAACCGCTTCGAGGGTTTTCAACCGCCTCGAAGGGTTGTCTTCAACCGCCTCGAAAAGTTAACTTTCTACATCACGTATCTGGCATTGGATTACCTTTTTGTCAGATACCAGATATACATTGCTTATGAACTCAACGTTTATCTTTTTTCCATGCCCTGTTTCGAGAGATAATTTTTCGTAACGGACAAAGTCTTTATGCTGCATTTCCGAAAATTTCTCGCGATTTCCGACAATATCTTTAAAAAAACCTGTTTCCCATATAGTTTTTGCAATAAATTGTTCTTTTGAGTACCCCAATAATTGAATTAAAAAAGGGTTCACATTCTGTATTATTCCAGTTTCGGCATCAATTACAAGTAGTCCGTCTTTTGATGATTCAAATAAACGATGATAAAGAATGTCAGAAACACGAAGTGCTTCATTTGATTTTTTCAGCTCCATTTCCAATCTTTTGGCTGTAGTTATATCGGTGAAAGTCATAACTAATCCATCAATTCGGTCATCAACAGTGCGGTATGGCATAATCCTTACATTAAACCATCTTCCATCGGCTGTCGCAATTGCTGTTTCTATTGTTGTCAGGGTTTTTATTACCTGTCGAGCATGGTGATCCATATCGGGATAAAGCAAATCGTTAACCAAGTCGGTAAAAGGTCTGCCAATATCAGCACTTCGAAGTTTAAATATTTTGGTTACCTGCTCGGTAAACCGGCGTATATTTAGTTCCTTGTCGAGGAAAAGTGTTGCAATCTCCGTGCTGTTGAGCAGGTTTTTCATGTCATCGTTTGCCCGTATAAAGTCACTTACTTTGCTCTGAAGTTCAATATTTATGGTTTGCAGCTCTTCGTTCAGGCTCTGCATCTCTTCTTTAGAGGTTGTGAGTTCTTCGTTTGTTGATTGTAATTCCTCGTTTGTTGACTGTAATTCCTCGTTTGTTGATTTGAGCTCCTCCTGCGATGTTTGCATCTCTTCGCGGGTACCTTGCAGGTCTTCGTAACTTCGCTGAAGCAAGATTTCGAGTTCCTGCTGCCCTGCTGATATTATCTCTCCTTTTTTGGTTTTAGCCATAGTATTGACAATCCTTGCGGGAACGTCTGCAAATACCAACATAATCATTCCTCGCAAAGCATCGGGGCTTTCAATACGTTGAATGGTAACGTCAACATACTGAGTCCCCCCGTTGGTTCCAACTTTTATATTATGTAATACTACCGGTTCAAAGTTTGTAGTTACCTTGCGAAAAGCGGCAGGTAATTCGTGACGTAAGCCTTCACGAGCCATATAATGGATGTTCCAATTTGCTTTTCCTGCCGATGGTTCAAGGTATTTACCGGTGCGCCCTGTGATATAAAGGATGTCACCATTATTGTTTACCAGCACACTGGCAGGGGCAAAACGCTGAAGCAATACCTGATCGGCGAGGGACTGAATATTATCAACAATTTTCAGTGATGCAATTTTTTCTTCCGAAATAATTTTTTTTCGGTAAAAGGCACTTGGGAAATCTATTAGTTCAGCAGGTAGAGACACGATGGTGCGTTTGAAAATTTTCAATCTTTGATCAAGATCTTCAAATCCTTCATTATGGTTTCCCAGAGTTTCGGCACTGCCAAGCAGCATAATTCCACCGGTATTAAGACTGTAGTTAAACAAGGCAATAAGTTTTCTTTGAAGATCCGACTCCATGTATATCAGCATATTACGGCATGTCAGTATGTCAAGCTTGGTAAATGGAGGGTCTTTAATCACATTCTGCGGAGCGAACACAACCATTTCGCGTATGGCGGTATTTACACGGTAGCCTTCGCCTTCGGGAGTAAAAAAACGGCTCAACCGTTCAGGTGAAACATCATTGACTATGTTTGAAGCGAAAACACCTTTACGTGCAATTTCAATGGCATCAACATCAAGGTCGGTTGCGAATATCTGAAGTGTCAGGTTTTTGTGCTTTTTAATCTTTTCGAGTGCTTCTTTAAATACAATGGCCAAGGAGTAAGCTTCTTCGCCGGTAGAGCAACCTGTTACCCAGGCACGCAACGAATATCCGTTAGGTAATTCGTTCAACATATCGGGAAGAACACTATCTTTTAGCTTTTCCCATACGGCAGCATCGCGAAAAAAGCTGGTAACGCCAATAAGCAACTCTTTGAAAAGTATATCAACTTCTTTTGGGTTTTCCTGTAAAAAGCGGACATAGTTATTTATTTTGTCAATCTGATGTATTCCTTTGCGCCTTTCAATGCGGCGAAACAAGGTGTTTTTCTTGTATAACGAAAAGTCGTGACCTGACTGTTCGCGGAGGAGTATAATAATTTTATCGAGGTTGCTTTTGTTTTTAATTTCTATATCGGGGTCAGGTATTGAAGCAGGAATATACCTTAGGAAAGCGATCAGTTTGGCAGGCAATTCTTCGGCTGTTGCAACAATATCGGCAATTACGGCTTCGATAGCACTGCTTGGCATACCGTCAAATTTGGCTGAGGCAGGTGACTGCACAAGTACGATGCCGTTTTTTTCTTTAATTGCTTTCAATCCCAAACTCCCATCAGAGCCCATGCCTGAAAGTATTATGCCTATGCTTTTTTCCTGTCGGTCGGCGGCCAGCGAACGGAAGAAAATATCAACAGGCAAACGCAAACCACGTGATTCGACCGGAGCGAACAGATGCAGGGAATCATTAAGCAACGACATACTTTTGTTAGGTGGAATTACATAAACGCAGTTTGGTCTCACCTTTAGGCTGTCGGTTGCCTGAAAAACCTTCATTTGAGTAATCCGTTGCAACAACTCAGGCATAATGCCAACATGGTTTGGGTCAAGATGTTGTATTACAACAAACGCCATACCATTGTCTTTTGGCATATTGCCGAAAAACTGCTCAAGTGCTTCGAGTCCACCTGCTGATGCGCCGATGCCAACGATAGGAAACAGACAATTATCGGGCTGGGTTGCTGTTTTTTCCTTTTGCAATTCTTCTGACTTTAGCTTTTTGGAGTTCATGTGAAAGAGTTTTATAGATTTCAAATTTCATTGATTTCGTTTATTGGCAAACCTGTTTGTTTATGAATTTCTTCAAAGGAAATACCGTTTTCTTTAAGTGTTTTTGTAAATGCAAGTTGCAATTGTCTGATTTTATTTTTTTCGTCATCAAGTGCTTTATTTTGGGTCTTGAATCGTTGTATTTTCCGGCTTTTCACGTTTTTCGGAATGAGTTAATGGTTCAAGATGTAATTTCGTTATGTTTTCATTTATTAAAGTGGAAACAAAAATGATGGCACTATGGGGGTCTTCGAGTAAATACCTGAAAACCACATCGTAAATTGGATTTGGAATGATTATAAAATCACTTTCGCTAATATTTTGACTTTCAGTTTCCATTATTCTGCCTCTTTGAATCTATATGCAAATTTACGAATTATTTGAATAGCTTTACACTAAAAATCAGGGAAGCTAAACCCAAACCAAATTATTAAATCGCATTTGATTTTCGGAACAAAATACTGTATTTTTGTAGTTAATATTTATGATAATGGAGGAAAGAAAAGCTTTAAATCTTGGTTATTCTGATTTTAGGAATATTATTTTAAGCAATAACTATTACATTGATAAGTCATTATTAATAGAAGAAGTTATCAAAGCTGAAAAAGCTGTTTTGTTGTTTTCACGTCCACGGCGATTTGGTAAAACATTGAATTTATCAATGCTTAAATATTTTTTTGAAATCAACCAACCTGAAAATTTAACACTTTTTGCTCATCTGAAAATTTGGCAAACTGAAAATTATATAAAGGAAAAACAAGGGAAGTATCCTGTAATTTATTTAAGTTTTAAAGATGCAAAAGCAAATTCATGGGAAGAATCCTACAAGTATATTGTTTCCGAGATAATCAGTTTGTATGGTAAACATGCTTATTTACTGGATAGTAACGTATTATTGGATCATGAGAAAAATATTTACTTTGATATTTTAAATGAAAAAGCGGATGTTACCAAATACGGAAACAGTTTAAAACAATTAAGCGAATATCTTTATCGTTATTATAAACAAAATGTTGTTATTTTAATTGACGAATATGACACTCCCATTCAGGCTGGTTTTAAGAAATTTTACGATGAGGCGATTACTTTTATAAGGAATTTATTAGGCGGAGCATTTAAAGACAACAACTATCTTTACAAAGGAGTATTAACAGGAATATTACGTGTATCCAAAGAAAGTATTTTTACCGGCTTAAATAATGTAAGTGTTTTTTCAGTTTTGGATGACGAATTTTCGGACAAATTTGGGTTCACGGAGACAGAAACCAAGCAAATTTTGTTCGACTTTAATGTTACTACCGAATACGAAAAAATAAAAAATTGGTACGATGGATATAAAATTGGTAATACAAAAGACATTTACAATCCGTGGTCAATATTAAATTATGCTTTAAGCTTTAAAAACGGGTTTAAACCATTTTGGGTAAACACAAGCACTGATGAATTAATAAGAGAACAACTTAAAGACCAAAACGCAAATTCTACAAGAGAGCAGTTTTATAAACTTATCAATCAAGAAACTATAGATAAAAGAATTATCGAAAATTTTGTATTTCCTAACTTAAATTCAAATACGGAACTATTATGGACTTTACTCGTTTTCAGCGGATATTTAACAATTGAAAATAAAATAAACATAAATGAATACTCTTTAAAAATTCCAAATTTTGAAATCAATTTTGTTTTTAAGAACATAATAATAGACTGGTTGAATTTGGATGTTAAAATAAAACAATCGCTGTTAATTGAAACGACTAAGTATTTAATAAACAACGAGATTGAGAAGTTTGAGAAAGGTTTTAAGGAAATAATCGGGGATACTTTCAGCTATTTTGATACAAATGGAGAACCTGAAAATGTTTACCAATCATATACATTAGGATTGTTGGCGATAATTGGAGATGATTATATTATTAAATCAAACCGTGAAAGCGGCGAAGGCAGATATGATATAATGTTAATACCTCATGATAAAAACAGGTATGGAATCATCATTGAGATTAAACAAATCAGCAGAAATGAAAACGATGATGATAATAAGTTTGCGAATAGAATTAATAGAAAAATTAAAGAAGCTTTGACCCAAATTATTAAAAATAAATACTACAAGGAATTGATAGATAATAAAATAACCAAAATAATAAAATTACCAATAGTATTTGCAGGCAAAGAGCCATACATAAACCGGATAAACCGGAATAAAAAGAATGTTTTGTAGTGCAAATTATTAAAAAACAAGTGAAGTGATAGTCTCACTTGAAGTGAGGCTATCACTAACGAAGATCTTAAAAAGAGTTAATCACAAAAACCTTATTTTCCATATAACTATCAATTAATCAAATCGTCAAAATAATAGGTTGTGCCGCTGTTGAAAAGCTGAAAACGATCGGACAGTATTGCTGAAAACTGTCTTTTGGCAAGCCTTCCCGTACAATGTCCTGTAATCAGCCTCATGTTTGGATATTGTTGTGCAATAGTGTTTGCCATGCCGGAGATTTCATCGGTGGTTTCAAAATGATCATTCCAATCGCTGTCAAGCAGATGAGTACCGCCAATTGTGGCAACAAGTGTTTCTTCTTTGTAAATTTGGGATGCGGCTCGGAGTATATTGAGTATGCCATGATGTGAACAACCCGAAAAGAGAACAATCCCCTCTTTTACCCTGACTGTTAATGCTATCTCGTGCCTGAAATCATCGGGGTACTCCCCATTTTCGTCCGACCCGAAAAGTAAACAGTTTGCCTTTGGAAGTGGGTGAATTTTTGGAATATTTTGTATTATGGTAACATTTGCCGATAGTGAAAGATTGCTTTCTGCAAAAATAAAGCGATCGGCAAAGTCGCTAACAATCTTGTAATTAATTGTAATATCATGCTTTATCTGTTTCCGGTACGAAACAAACAAACGACTGTTGTTTACCGGAGTCATAATTACACGTGCTTTTTTATTCCTGCGAAGGAAATATTCGAGTCCACCTGTGTGATCACGATGTGCATGTGAAAGAATAAGGTAGTCAATATCTTCTATTTCAACTCCCATTTTCCGGGCATTGATTGCGAAATCGGGCGAAGCACCAACATCAAAAAGCCATTTTAACCCATCGGCATCAAAATAAATGCTTATACCATGCTCGGTTAGAAAA
>CAILKW010000301.1 GCA_903834845.1 uncultured Bacteroidia bacterium
ACGGGAGTTTGCGAAAAACCCGTATTTACTGAAATAAATAGCAGTGACAGTATTTTGAAAACCGAAGGAATTTGTATGATTTTGGGAATTATGTTCATTTTTATAATAATTTAGTGAATGATTTCATTTATGATTAGCATTTTAAGAATAAATGAAAATCTAATTTTTCAGATCCGGCATTTCATCTCGTGTAATGACATAGTCGTGACTCATTATTTTTTGCCAGTGTGCAATAGGATTTATTGTTGTTTTACGGGTAAAATCACCGTACCAAGGCATAAACCATAGCCATCCTGCTTTATCTTTTACCAGATTATCGGGATCGGGAATACTGCCGTTTTCGCTAAGAGTTATCAATTTACGCCCTTCAAAATCGGCTTTTAACTTGTTGAAATTGGTTCCTTGCGAACTAAAATCACCGTTTGTGGGATATATATCCATACTAAGAATATCTACATATTCATCGCCGGGATACCAATTGAGATTATCGGAATTTACATCGGAAGTCCAAATCCATATAAGGTTGTTCAAACCATGATATTTGACTAATCTGTCAAACATTACCTGCCATAATATTTTGGTTGCATCGGCACCTTTGTACCCCCACCAGAACCATTTTCCCGAAGCTTCGTGTAATGGCCGCCAGAGAACAGGAACTTTTGCATCTCTAAGCTGTCGCAAATAGTTTGCTATGGTGTCTATATCGGTTATCATTGCAGCATATTCGACAGAAGACTTATCTGATATTTTTGAGACATCAAAAGAGGTTCGCTCGCTGTAACTTGTTGCCATTGAATAAAAAGCATCATTATTTTTCAAAGGGTCGCGCCAATGCCAGTGACAATTTACCATACCGTTTTGAGACCACCAGTATTTGGCATTGATAACCAAATCGTTCTTTTTCTCCCATGTATAATTTCGGTTATGGTTCATAAAATCAAACCCAGCTAATGCAGGATATTTTCCGGTTTGCTGGAATATCCAGTTTTCTTCATCCAAGCTTGAAGTAATAGCAGTTGCACCGGAATGAATCTTTTTACAGTAGGTTTGCTTCAGGTAGTTATATAGGTTAACAGCTTCTTTAGATGGATTTGGTGTTATCAAATTTGCAGTAACACCAGGTTCTGCATAAGGTTCGATTCGTAAATAGTCTATTGCGAAATTTTTAATTCCACCAGGGGTTATTGTGACTGTATTTAAATTTTGCCATAGGTCGGAGCGGGTACATTTAATTTCGTTGAAAACATTGCCTGTTGCCGGAAGATTTACGGTAACCATAGCATTATTATTAATTTTCAGATAACAGGAAGTTGCACCAAATGTAAAAGTGGAATAACCCAGATAAACATTATAATCGCCGACCTGATCGTTTATAACACTGAAAACAAGTTTATCGCTCATATCACTGAAAGACACGACATAACCTTTACCCGAATATCCGCCGGTAAGTGTCTCAATACGAAGTTTACCCTGTTTGTCAGCATATTCAGCTTCGAATTTTACGCGCTCCGAAGGAGGTGAAACAGTTTCCGCCTTCTCTTTTTTACAAGCAAATAGACTTAAAATCAATAACACAATTCTGCCAAACTTTTTCATACACAGCTTACCTAAAAATTATGATAATTCCCCGACCGCTTAATCAAGCAATCGGGGAAATTAAATTACCTAAACAATCAATTCAGAATTATTATTTACGTTGGAATCGGATATTGTCAATATATAAACCTGTAATATCAATTGTACCAGACGACAGAATCATACCCCAATCTCCTGATCCCGGAATGGTTGCAGGTAAACTGGCAAATGTTGACAAATCAAACGTAATAGTAATCCAGCCAGGTGTTGAATATTTACCTGCCCCATTGGATATCCCCAAAGGTCCTAAATTAATATCGTTACCACCCATTTTTATTTGGAAATTACACTCTCCATAGGCTTTGGTTATGTTAATATCCATTTTAAGCAAGTGATCGGCTTTTGTGACTGATCTTTTAACTAATGCGCCATGATTACAGCCCCAGATCCAAGCCCAGCCTGCACAATTAGTTTTAGTCCCGTGCATATATTTACCCGAAATCCCAAGAGCAGGATCAGAGCCTAATTCTACATTACCACCCCAATTATCCCATCCTAAATCATGCCCGACTTCATCAAAATCGTTAATAATCAATAATGGATTGACAACCGGTTCGGTTGCTCCCAAATAAATCTGAGGTGATAATCCTTCCTCACCTTCGTAAGTAAAAAGTTTGATATTTCCATAACCTCTTGTAACACTGATTGGAACATAAACCTCCACTTTAGTATCAGTTTTTAATCCATAAGCTGTAGCCTTAACATCTCCAGGAAATACCAATTCCTTTATCAACAGCATATTAGTACCGTTCAATGTTAGCTTTTTCCCTGGTTCACCTCTTGCTTCGGTGAATGAAGTAATATTTGGAAGATTTGCTAAAAGCAGAAGATTATTTGCTGATTGAATCTGTACACCATTCTTAGCTACAAGTGTTATTTTTCCATCTTTTGCTCCAACCGGAACATTTACAATAAGTTGTTTATCTGTACTTCCGGCAGCAATTGTTCCTTTAACTCCTCCAACAAAAACAACATCAACCACTAAATCTAAATTCGTACCACTAATTGTTACATCATTTTTTGCCTTCACAGAAGCGGGTAAAAAGGAAGTCAAAGCGGGATCAACAATTGTAAGCGATGGGCCGGCTACTTCCTTGGCAGCCTTAGTTGTAAATTTAACAATTCCTGTAACTGCATCATTTGGAATAGTTACTACAATTTGAGTAGCAGTAGCTCCTGCTTTTATAATGCCTTCCTTTGCTCCTCCAAAAACAACTTTGTCAACCAAATCCAAATTAGTCCCGGTAACCGTAATATCTCCGCCGTTTTTTACTATTGTCGGAGTTACACTTACTGTTGGAACAACCATTACAAGCTTTGTAAGGGTTTTAACCTTAATACCAGAAGCCGGAATTAGTTTAAGAGTGTCATCCTGAGTTACATCCGGCACTTTAAACACCAGTTGTGTGGCTGTTTTAGATACAAATAAATTCACATTTTGATTTCCTCCAAGTGATACTATTTTAACTAAATCCAGGTCAGCACCTGTAATGGTTAGGTTTGCTCCTGCTTTAACCGGATTTGGCAAAAAAGTGGCAATAACAGGAAGTTTAACGTTCAGAGTTGTGGTAGAATAAACAATGATTGGATCTGCTTTACTGTTTGAAACAGAAATTTTCCCTGTTTGTGCAGTAGCTGGAACTTTCACTTTTAATTGACTACGACTTTGACTTATAAAATCAGTACTAACAACAGAGACGCGGTCTGTAAAAATAACCTCTTTTACTAAATTGAGGTAATCGCCGGTAATAGTCAATACAGAATCGGCTTTAATTGTTGAGGGAGCTAAACCCGCAATAGTAATAGGTTCGGAGAATCCGATAGGCGTTTTTGTAGTTATGTTTCCTTCCGGAGTTTTAACAACTACAAGACCTTCTACAGCATTTTGGGGAACGGTAATAGTAACTAAAGTTGGTGTTTTAGTCACAAATGAAGCTGCCAAAATTTCGATACCGCCAGGAAGTGAAATTGATATTACCTTATCAAGGTTAAGCCCAATAAATCTTAATTCAGCACCCCGAGCTATTGGCATTGGACCAAAACTATTAAGGGAAACAATGCCGCTATCGCCAGTTGCTTCTTTATTGCATGAGATAAAAAGAGTACTAACCAACACTAAAGATAAAGTAGTGAATATCAGTGCGATTTTTATATATTTTATAATTTTTTTATACATAGCAAATATTTGTTTTAAGTTAAAAAATTACTTATTTGGCACAATCCTAAAGTTATCGAAATACACTTCCATTTTACAAGTACCTCCAGTAGTTGCAGCAGGTCCTTTCATCCATAATGTCATGCTTCCGGCTTTTGCAGGATCAAATGACATGGCAGCGAAACTTGTGTTATATTTCATGTCTGTCATTGGAATTGTAACAGTAATCCAGCCATCTGTTTTGAACGAACCCGTTGATGTTCCTTCCCACGGTTTCCAAAGTCCACGGGCATTAATATTCCCCCAATATAACTGATTTTGAATACCGCCAACACTTGCTTTCCACGGACCAAAGCATATATTTAAATAAGCTCCCGACCATTCTTTAACATTGGCTTCAAATTTAAGCAAATAATCTACAGGACTTCCGGTAAAGAAATTCTTCTCAGGACGACCATTGGCATCACCCCAAAGTTCACAAACGAAACCACCACCGCTGAAATCTTCTCCACCTGCATTGTCTCCTAATTCTCCTTTCAGCATTACATAATTGCGGTCGAGGCTGTTACCATCTGAACGCGTTGTACCTGAACGCCAACTGCCTCCCGATGTGAGTTCATCAAAGTTCAGGAATATATTCCTGTCATCACGGAAATAAAAAGTTGAGCGCGTAGAACCGTAGATACTTTTCACTACCAAAGTCCCCGGACCGGTACCTGCCGGAACTTTAACTCTGATTTCAGTCAGGTTTACGCTGAGAACTACTCCTTCAACATTTCCCGGAAAAAATACTTTTAATGGGGCACTCGGATCATTTATAAAGAAATTACCCTGAATAACAGCTGTTGCACCATCCTTAACATATTCGCAAAGCATGGCAGCTATTAATGGTGATGGTACATCTACACCAAAAGGGTAGGTAATTTCTGTTCCGTCATTCGTAACCAATCTAATTTTATTGGTAACAGTTTCAGGAATTTTGTTGGGAATGGTAACAATAATGTTTGTACGTGTAATAAAACTTGTATTGAGTTTGGCGGCCTGATCGTTAAACCAAACCTCGGTAACATTTTGCAAGTTTTCACCCATAATTACAATATTGCTTCCCATAAAAGCGTGAGCAATAAGTGAATCAGATTTTAAAGGATCTGTTAAACGAATGTAGATGACCGCAGGAGTGCCTCCACTGTCCAAGTTTTTATTATCACATGCCTGAAAAAAAGCTCCTGATACAACAGAAAGGAGTAACAGAAATAGTCCCGGCAGTTTTGAATATATTTTTAAATATTTTTTCATGTCTTTTATGCTTTAATTTTTATCGTTTTAATATCCAATGGAAGTAAAATCAAATGCAACAGGTTCAACATTATCCATTAGATTTGGATTCATTGCCAGATCAACTTCAGGGAATGGTATCCTGAATTTTTTGTCATCAGTAATATTCACCTTAAAAGAATTAAGTATAACTGCTGTTCCTGTACCTTTATACAGTTCAGACAATCCACTAAAACTACCCCTTTGCTGTGCATTGAGTTTACTTTTTGCCAAAGCAGAATTGTAATATGATAGCCTGACAAAATCGTACCAATTATCGCCTTCGCAAGCAAATTCTCTTCTGCGCTCATTGAAAATATCGTTAAATGTAATTGATACTGCATCTGTCCAGATTGGTATAGCTCTTCTACGAACAGCATTATAAAGGCGAAGGGCTTCTGCATCGCTTGTTGAAGCACTATTTCCTAAGGCAGCTTCAGCATAAATAAGATATACATCAGCAAGACGAAGTACATGGGTTGCCAAATCTGTTGCCATACGTTGAGCAGGCACTCCGCTTTCGGCTGTATGGTCACCATCATAATGGCCTACAATATGTTTCACACAGTTCGCACCGGTTCCAATGCCAAAGGTAGCACCTGCAATATTTGTATCGTCCCACGTTGCTGTGAAACCACCTTTATGCCTCCAAAAATATGGATAATAATCACTGTACATCATTGCAGTAGCTTTTCTGCGTGTATCATAATTATTACGGGTTTTACTTACAGCGGTGTCACCGAATAAAGATACCAGATCTATTGTTGGCCCAACCCATGAACCCCATGAATCGGCTAATCCTGTAAAACCGTTCAGGGACAGATCTGATTGCAGGGTATTTTGCGAAGTCCATTGGTCAGAAGCTATCCAACGCCATGAGAGTAAATTTTCAGAATTGAAATTACCGGTCGAAATACGGAATAAATTGCCATAAATAGGTTCTAATTTGGCCGGACTCTCCTTAATTACTTTGGCAGCATACTCTTTTGCCTTGTCAAGGTCTGCTTGTTTTCTTGTGCCATTTTGTCCCCATCCCGAACGGGTGAGATATACTTTTGAAAGTAATCCATAAGCAGCGTATTTATCAATTCTTCCGCGTGCATTCTGGGCCGGGAGTAATTCGATTGCTTTATTCAGGGTTCGTACAATATATTCATAAACATCTTCTACCTTATTCTTTTTTAACTGGTTAGCAGTACCTGCTCCGATTACGTCGCTATTGCTGTGAATAATTGGTATAGCACCCCAGCCACGTACGAGATAAAAATAAGCCATAGCTTTCCATACCATCGCTTCGCCTGTAACTGTATTTTTAGTAGTCTGTGAAACTGCACTTCCTGCTTTTTTTGCGATATTTTCAATAACAGCGTTGCAATGTCCATTTACCAACCAAAGAGAATTTGACGCATTTGCCAAATCGGCATCTGAGGAAGTCAAATTAAAATTCTGATACGCATTATCAGTTGATCTGTACAAGTTTCCCGGTAGCACATCACCAATAGAAACAAAACCTCTTTGGAAGTCGTACCAGGGAGCATTGTATAGCACATTGGCTGCCTGAAAGCATTGCTGATCAGTCTTATAAAAACTATCAATGGTATAACTATCTTCAGTAGGGCGGTTTAAAAATTCCTCGCAGGCACTTATGGTAATCATTGCAACTACAAGTACCCCTATTTTAGTATATTTAAATATATTATTCATAGTCTATTTTTTTCAATAATTAAAAAGTGATATTAAGACCAAATGTAATGATACGAGGCGAAGGATACCGGCCATTATCTAAACCGTAAACATTGTCGTTGGCCTGGCTTGCACCAACTTCAGGATCAAATCCTGTATATTTGGTTATAGTCCACATATTTTGTACGTTAGCAAATATTTTAAGGTTATCAATTCTGGCTTTTGAAATAATACTTTTGGGAATATAATAAGCCAATGTGATATTTTTAAACCTTAGGTATGATCCATCCTCGATATATCTTTCAGAAATACGCATATTGTCGTTTGGATCACCACCTATATTGCGGGGAACATTTGTATCAGGATTTTTAATTCTGACATTATTAATGTCGTTGAACCAGTTTACTCCCACAGCATATACTTTATTTGCATCAATAGGTTCATTTATTGCACGATCCACAACAGTTCGAAGCTGATTGCCCCACATAGACTGCATTCCGCTCAAACTTCTTCCTACATAATTCAACAACTTATTCCCAACTGATCCATTAAGAAATACATTAAGTTCGAAATTTTTATATTTGAAAACATTGTTGAAGCCAAATACAAATAATGGTAGAGGTGAACCAATATTGGTTCTGTCGTATTCATCTATTATTCCATCGGGAGCTCCGTCTGGACCCGAAAGGTCAGCAAATTTTATATCCCCCGGCCAGACTGTATTTGATCGGTTAAAGTTCCCATCGGCAGGATAAGATTTTGGTTTTGGACTATTCAAGATATCCTCCTTATCTTTGTAAATGCCAACCACTTTATAACCATAAAAGTTATACAAGGGATCACCAATTTCTGTTAAACTGACAAGATCAGTCCATTGTCCGTATCCTTCAATGTGAGCAGCCGGTGTTCCTGTTAATCCTAACAGCTTATTTTTATTTATGGTAATAGACAAATCGCTGTTCCATGAAAAATTACCTTCTAATGGTCTGGTGTTCAATGAAATTTCTAAACCACGATTTTGAATTTTACCAAAGTTTCCCATTGGAGGATTTAATCG
>CAILKW010000302.1 GCA_903834845.1 uncultured Bacteroidia bacterium
GAATACTGACATCAAAATCTCTGATGTCATTGTGTTTGCGCATTAACATATTACCTATTACTTTTGCAGTTGATGTTAATTGTATTGTCTCTTTCACACGGATAATAATTTTATCCAACTGATTGATATCCTCAATTTTTGCTGGAGTAGCCTCTCTGCCCGAACCTGCAAGTTTCACCTGATCACCCCTGATTAGTGATCTGTTACGAAATCGTAGCAGCATCGTTTTTACCGGAATAACAATGCTATTGTCTGTACTGCTTATGGCCATAGTTCCCCCTCCGGTACCCACGAAACTGCGTTTTTCAATCACTCCGATAACCTGAAGCCATATTTGCCCACATTTAATATATTTTCCAACAGGTTCCTCCTGATTGAAGAAAACGTTCTTAATATTGTTTCCTATTATGCAAACGGGGTATCCTTCTTTTGTATGTTGTTGATGAAATAAAGTTCCACTTTCAAGTTTTATGTCAAACAGGTTAAAATAGGTGTTATCGGTACCATCGAGCTTCACCGGACTGCTGATATCGTGCAGAATAGCTGTGTAATTAAAAGTAATTATAGGACAAACATCCTCCACCGTAGGTATAATTTCCCTTATTGATTCTGCATCAAGAAGGGAAAGCCCCTTCGAAAATTTCTTTTTATTTCCGGCAAGCTGATTCCCTTCAGTAGCAGCACTTGACTTCACATCATTTCCACTTGCCTGATCATTCAATAAAATCGGAGTAACAATAATATTATTAACACCTACCATCTTAATCTGCTCAAGAATCTCCTGTTCTGCTCCATTGCCGATAGCCAACATGCTAATCACAGCGGCAACACCAAAAATAATACCCAAGGCAGTCAAAAGTGACTTTAACTTATTGGCAATAATCGCTTCAACAGCAATTATCACATTATATGAATATCTGTTAAAATAGGCTCTTATTTTCATTTTTGCTTGTTTTCAATTGTCTTTTTCAATTGTTCTTGATATATTTCCCAGCCTGTGGTCTCAATTTCGTCAAGATTTTCAGGCTCACTTAAAAGCAAAACTTCGCCTTCGGCAACTCCTTTATTTATGATAACATAATCCTCGTTCTCGTCACCAAGATCAACAATTTGCCGAATCACTTTTTTCTTTTTAACATATACAAATCTAGTGGAATCAGTTTCAAATACAGCTTCCGATGGGACAAATATTTTATCGGTAAAAGCGCCGGTTTGAATTACATTTCCTGTTGTCATGGCCGGTTTTAAATCGGGGTCACTGCCAAAAACCCTGATGTTGACCTCAAATACTTTTGAATCACTTTTTGGCATTGGCTGCCCAATATTGGCAACAGAAATTACCTCACCTTTTAATTCTTTGTCAGGAAATGCATCTATACTTAAAGTGACATTCTGTTTTACTTTTATTTTCGCGATATCAATCTCATTAATAAAGGTTTCGGATATCATCTTGGTCATATCGGGTAAAGTAGCAATAATGGGACTCCAAGGGGTCAACATTGATCCAATTTGAATTTTAATCCCGAATCTGTCTTTGGCATATATCACCATTCCAGGTTTTGGAGCTTTAATAATCAGGGCATCATATAATTTTAATAGATCGTCAACTCTTTGTTGTTTCAACCTTAAATCAATATTACGTCTTTCCATTTGAGAACGAAGTTGCCGTTGCCTCATTTCAATCCCTTTAATATCCTGATTAAGTTTCCTTTCTGCTTTGCTGAGATCCATTTCTGCTTTTTTAATTACCGATGGTGATTCGTACACCGACTCAGCTAAGACAATTTTCCGTTCTTCAACATCAGATCTTGAATTAACAATAAGATCACGATAGTTACTCAAACTAAGATTGGAATCCAGCTTGGCATCTTCGATAATAGCTGCCGCCGCTTCAAGCTCAAGGCGAGCAGCCGTCAATACCTCTTCAATCACCTTATGATCAAGAGTAGCAATATATTGTCCCGAATCAACCACACTACCCTCCTCAATAAGATCAGTAATCTTAATCTCATAAATTCGTACGTTCTGGCTCGACAGAACTGTGGGCAAGACAATATTCTCAGAATTTTCGGACTCCAACTGCCCCGAAGAATGGATTTTTATCTCTATCGGACCTTTCACAACCTTACAGGTGATCTCCTCTTCACCCGTTTTTTTACTCTTAGTAAATAAAACAATCAATAACAGAGCAATCAACAAACTCAAAATGACATAAACTCTTTTTTTATTCTTAATAATCGGATTAACACCTAGATTCATCGAAATATTATTTTAATCAATTAAAATTCAATATATTAAAAAAAAATAAAACCCTCTCAGGGTCCAAAAATAAAGCTCGTAAAGATATGAATAGAAATGGTTAAAAAATACACTTGTACGTTAACGGTGAAAATAAATGAATCAAAACCGATGAATGAAATTTTCCTTCTGCAACCCTTTGTGAAATAATGCAATTCCAATTTCAAAAAAATCGAGCGTAACACGCACACTCTCATTAGTAATCAACTCCAGCCAAATATTCTCCATCGTTTTCGATTCGTGTATTCCTCTAATAATCAACACGTCATTATCACCATGCAGATTAAGACAATTCTGAAGAATGCTTCGCGATTTATCGGGGTCATCAGGGTAATTGACTATTAGAAACTCAGGTGTAACTGAAAAAACAGAATTTTCAGGAAAAAAATAAATATTTGATATAGATGAATCCTTGAGTAATTCCTTACTGAAAAGCTCATAAACCGGCACATCATTTATTTGATATACAATACTATCACTGTCAGCCAAAGAAATAGCCGCCAGATTAATTCCCAGTGCAGGTCCATAGTTAATGGTTGCCCGAGGTTTAAATTCACGAACCAGCCGGAACAAAACTCTGCAATACCTGAGAGGCAATTCAACTTTTTTATAAAGTCTTCGCGGCCTTAACGGTGGCAAGTTAAACTGCTGATAAATATCGGATGTTAAAGTCTCTGAGAAATTACTCAGTAATTTCAATGCCTTAATTTTCAATTTATTAAGATATTTGTATTCCGGAAGTTTTTTTCGATCCTCAACTACGTTTGTGATAAGTTGGAATAAAAACGGCGAATGAATGCCATGCCCCCTCCGATGTCGCGCCTTTTTTAAATATACTAATCGCCTGATGGTACGAAACTTCATTTTTAATGGTTTATGCTGTAAAACTAATAAAGAATTACGAAACGTAAATAAATAATTTGCAAAAATGCTTTTTTCATGTAAGTTTGCCTTATGTCTGGAGTACTATCACAGGATATTAAATTTCTACCGGGAGTCGGACCTCGAAAGTCCGTACTGCTAAATGAGGAACTGAAGGTTTTTACCATCGGCGATCTTATTTATTATTTCCCTTTTAAATATGTTGATCGGACAAAATTCTATGCTATACGTGACGTTAACAGCAGTTTACCCTTTATTCAGGTTAAAGGGCGTATTACAGGAATGGAAATGGTTGGTGCCGGAAGAAATCAGCGATTGGTTGCCTATCTGACTGATAGCACAGGATTGCTTGAACTAATCTGGTTTCAGGGTATTAAATTTGTAAAACCCACTTTAAAAACCAACGTTGAATATATCGTTTTTGGAAAACCTTCGGAATTTAATAATCAATTTAGCATTGTTCACCCCGAAATGGATGAAAAAGTTCCCGAATCGTCAAAAAAGGAAGGGTATATTCAGGCATTTTACAACACATCAGAAAAATTAAAAAGTAATTTTCTCCATTCAAAAGCGATTCTTAAACTTCAATTTGCAGCTCTTAAACTGGCAAAAGGTTATATTCTTGAATCTATGCCTGCATGGCTTGTTCAAAAACTTGGAATCGAAGGTCTTGAATCTGCCCTCATGAATATTCATTTCCCGGAAAATCCTCAGTTGCTGCAAAAAGCAGAATATCGTCTTAAGTTCGAAGAGTTGTTTTATATCCAGCTTAAATTGCTTCACCTTAAGGAAGATCGTCATAAAAAATTTAAAGGTCATATTTTTGAAAAAGTCGGCCTATACTTTAACGATTTTTTTTATAAACACCTCCCATTCGAACTTACAGGGGCACAAAAACGAGTTGTAAAGGAGATACGGAAAGACATAGGCTCAGGCCGCCAGATGAACAGGCTGCTTCAGGGTGATGTTGGAAGTGGAAAAACAATGGTTGCCTTAATGACCATGCTAATAGCATTGGATAACGGATTTCAATGCTGTATGATGGCTCCGACAGAAATTCTTGCAAATCAGCATTATGTCTCACTTCAGAAGTTTTTGGGTAATATGCCGGTAAATATCAAATTACTTACCGGATCGACAAAAAAACCTGACAGGAAGGTTATTCACGAAGACTTGCTCAGCGGTAAACTTCACATTCTGATTGGAACTCATGCACTGCTTGAAGATATTGTGCAGTTTCAAACCCTTGGACTTGTAATAATTGATGAGCAACATCGGTTTGGTGTTACCCAACGGGCTAAATTATGGAGAAAAAACCTCATACCGCCACATATACTTGTTATGACAGCCACTCCAATACCCCGAACTCTTGCGATGACAGTTTACGGGGATCTTGATGTTTCGGTGATTGATGAGTTGCCGCCGGGCAGAAAGCCCATCAGGACAGTGCACTATTTTGAGAATAGAAGAGCCGAGCTCTACGAATTTATCCGACAGGAAATCACGCAGGGACATCAGATATATATTGTGTATCCTTTAATCTCAGAATCAGAAAAACTGGATTTTAAAAATCTTGAAGAAGGTTATGAACATATTAAGAAATGTTTCCCTTCACCTGAATATACTATTGGTATGGTTCACGGTAGAATGAAATCAGCTGATAAAGAAAAGGAAATGCTCAGGTTCAAAAAGGGAGAAATCCAGATTCTTGTTGCGACAACCGTCATCGAAGTTGGAGTTGATGTTCCAAATGCCTCAGTAATGATTATCGAAAGCTCCGAAAGATTTGGGTTATCTCAACTACACCAATTGCGTGGAAGGGTGGGACGTGGTGCAGAACAGTCGTTCTGTATTCTGTTGAGCGGTTTTAAACTCGGTATAGATAGTCGTAAACGGATCGAAACTCTGGTTGCAACAAACGATGGATTCGAAATAGCAGAAGCCGATATGAGATTAAGAGGTCCCGGAGATATAGAAGGAACTCAACAAAGTGGAATAGCTTTTGATTTAAAAATTAGTAACTTAGCCAAAGATGGTCAAATTCTTCAATATGCCCGTGATATTGCCGAAACCATTATTGCTTCAGATCCGATGCTCGAACAACCTCAAAACGACATCCTGAAAAAACAGTTAATTGCCTTACAAAAAAATCATTTAAACTGGGGATCAATCAGTTAGAAAATATATTGAAAGATATAATCTTCTATTTTGCAGCAATTATCACGAATTAACACATAGTTAACAATTATACCTAAGGAATATTTTTTTCCTAAAACAAAAAACCTACTTTTGCGCTGCGAACAAAAACATTTAAAAAAACAAATGGACGAAGAGCCTGCGAGTATATTATTTATTAACCTGATATAGCAGGGACTGCATAGTCTTTGTATTTGCTCTTTGCTATATCTCTAAAGCAAGGAGGTGTATATGACTTCAGTAACCACATTTTATTTAAGCCGTGTTATCGGTGAGAAAGCGTTTGATACGGGTAGCAAATACATCGGGATTGTCAAAGATTTGTTAGTTGACCCCGATTCTTCCACCTATTCCTCCGGTCATCCTGTAGTTAAAGGGATAAAAATAAAACACAAAAATCATAACGGTTTTTATTCTTTTCAAAATTTCCATATTGAGAAATCCAACGGAAAAACAAAAGTTATATGTGATCAGCTTACTACATTATCTGATGAACAGATTAACAGCAACTTGTATCTCGTTGAAGCAGTACTCGACAATCAAATCGTTGACCTGAACGGACGTAAATTGGTTCGGGTAAACGATGTCAGGCTGGTAACAATAACAAACGACACTTTTGCAGTTGCTGTTGACATTGGAATTGAAGGACTGCTGCGCCGAATAGGAATTGTCAAGCCGGTGAAATATGCTTTTTCACTTTTTGGTGCTGCTATCCCATCCAAGTTTATTCTTTGGGAAGATGTTGAGACCATTGATTTTTCGAATCTGAATATCAAGCTTTCAAAGAGTTATGCTAAACTTCAAACACTCCATCCATCTGATTTGGCAGATATTATCGAAGATTTAGGACGTAAGGCAAGTGCTGAAGTATTTTCGGCTTTGGATGAAGAAAAAGCGGCCGATGTAATGGAGGAACTCGAAATTGATGCTCAGGTTCACATTCTCGAAAGCTTATCTATTGAAAAAGCAGCTGATGTTTTAGACTTAATGCCTGCCGATGAAGTAGCAGATATTCTTGATGCTTTGGAAGACGACAAAGCAGAATTGCTGCTAAACGAAATGGAAAAAGATACTTCGCAGGAAGTAAGGGAATTACTTGTCTATCCCGATAATACCGTTGGTAGTATCATGTCGTCCGAGGTATTATCATTCAATGAGAACACAACTATTGGAGAAGTTTTTAAAGAATTGAGAACGAAAAAGCCTGAAGCAGAATCTTTATATAACCTCTTTGTTACAAATGAAACAGATGTGTTGATCGCCACTTTTTCGCTCAGAGATTTGGTGGTTTCGGACCCGGAAACCCAAATAAATCAGATAATGAAACCATCGCCTGTTCACCTACTTGATTACCAAAGAATTAATGAAGTTGCAGAGTTCGTTTCGAAATATAATCTTTTGGCAATACCTGTTGTTGATAAAAACAAAGTGCTAAAAGGCATGGTCGTAATTGATGATGTTATTGATGATTTAGTTAACAAACGCAGAACAAATAAATAGGGGTTTATGTAATGTTTAAAAATAAAAAATCTTTATTCAGTAAGCTTGGATTGTTTATCGCGATTTTAGGCCCCGGAATAATTACCGGAAGTGTTGATAATGATGCCGGTGGAATAACAACATATTCGGTTGCAGGTGCTGTTTACGGCTATAATCTGATATGGACACTCATACCCTCTTTTGTTGTTCTGGTAGTCATTCAGGAAATGAATGCCCGGATGGGAATTGTAACCGGTAAAGGTCTCGCCGACCTAATCCGTGAAAATGCAGGTGTAAAGGTTACTTTTTTAATTTTTATCGGATTACTAATTGCCGATATTGGAAATACTACCACCGAGTTTGCCGGAGTTGCCGGTAGTATGGAGGTGTTTGGGGTGAGCAAGTACATTTCGGTTCCCATAGTTGGTTTCTTAGTCTGGTTTCTCGTAGTGAAAGGAACCTACAAAATCGCGGAACGCATTTTTTTACTTTTTAGCGTGTCATTGTTGATGTATGTGGTTTCGGCTATTATGGGCAAACCGCATTGGAGCGACATAGGAAGCGCAGTTATTCACCCTCAAATGGAAATGACTACCAAAAGTCTGGCGATTGTAATTGGCATTATAGGAACAACTATTGCCCCCTGGATGCAATTTTATATGCAATCATCGGTAATTGAGAAAGGCCTGAAAATGAAACATTACAAGTATTTATTAATTGATATTGTAGTTGGATGCATGGCCACTGTAATAGTCGCTTTTTTTATTATTGTTGCCTGCGCTTCAACTTTACATGAAAATGGGATTCAAATTAATGAAGCAAAAGACGCTGCTTTAGCCTTAAAACCCCTTGCCGGTGCTTTTGCATCTCAAGTATTTGCTTTCGGACTTTTCATTGCCTCAATCTTTTCTGCAACCATATTACCCTTGGCGACTGCTTTTTATGTCTGCGAAGCTTTCGGGTTCGAGGCTGGGATTGATAAGAAATGGGACGAAGCCAAAGAGTTTTATACGCTTTACACAGGTATTCTAATTATTGGTGCTGCAATAATTTTGGTTCCCAATGCTCCGCTTATTTCAATTTCCCTCTGGACTCAGGTAATTAACGGAATGCTCCTGCCCGTTGTTTTGGTGTGTATGATATTATTGGTCAACAACAAAAAGATCATGGGAAAATATGTCAACAAGCCAATCAACAATATTATTGGCTGGAGTGCAGTAACTATTCTTGTTGGTTTGTCATTGTTGCTCATCTTGTTGCCCATGTTTGGCGGGGCTAAATAATCTTTCTGATTGCGCAAAGTTTTTTTTTCACTCTCCCTAAACGGGAGAGTTTTTTCTTTACCGTTCTTAAGGGTGTTCTTTAGGTAACTCAGCCTTAAAAATATCTTAACCCAAAGGTTTTACGTTTAGATCCGTAAAGCCAAAACTTATAAGAGCTTATTTTTTTGCAATTCGGTGCTTAAACAGGTATCATGCTTTTTACTAATGGATTGCTATAAGAATAAAGTTTTTTTGAAACGAACAAAACCTTATTGTGCCTTCAATATTTATTTCGGCTTCCCCCAGCTCTTCAATCGGTTGCAAACCCTATATGCGGCATTACAGTTTCAAGCTGTTGAAAACCATTTAAGCGGCTTCTTGTAATTGAAGAAAGCTCCAGTGGAGCATAACATCGGTAGAAGTCCATAAAACAAATTGGTTTGAGCTCCTTTATGGGGGAAACATCATTCTATTATGAAAATCAAAAATATAAATGAGTCCAGTATAAAAAGGTTTTATGCAAAATTAATGGTTTATTTCATAAAATCAGGTTGTTGATAAATCATTTTTGCAATATTCTAATTATCAATATTATGGAATAATTATCAACAATGCCGTAAATCCCTGATATTCAAATACTAATATTCACAAGGAACATTTATATTGGGATGTCCACAATATAATACCTATCTTTGTCGGCAAAAGATAAAAACAAGATAACATGTTTAAATCAGACAGCCAGTCGGGATTGTTCAGTTTCAAAACAAGGCTTCGCAAAATGCAGCAGGATTTACTTGAAAATTTAAGGGGAAAGTGTTTTTACAATTTGATACTGAGAAATATCAACAAGGATAATTTTAAGCCGCTTTTTTCTAAAAA
>CAILKW010000303.1 GCA_903834845.1 uncultured Bacteroidia bacterium
GCGGTTAACAGAATTATTGTCGGATGATAATCAGGATTTTACGCCGGAAGAAATTAAGGATATTACTTTAACATTGAGCCGTTCATCTCGTAATATTTTCAATTTACTCGAAAATCTGCTCGAATGGTCTCTTATGCAGCAAGGAAAAATACCATTTAAGCCACAAATACTTGTTTTGCAGGATGTAATAAGCGATTGTGTGAAAATATTTGCCGAATCTGCCGGAAATAAGTTTATTGATATTACTGTTAACGTTGATAAGGGAATGAAAGCATTTGCAGATAAAAATATGCTGCAAACCGTAATCCGAAATTTGGTTTCAAATGCAATAAAGTTTACCGGAAGAGGAGGTAAAGTAACTATTTCGGCAACCACCGATGAAAACAATAAAACTGTTATAGCAGTGAAAGATACAGGCATCGGTATGAGCATCGAAATGGTTGAGGATATTTTTCGCCTCGATGGAAATACTAATCGTGCTGGAACCGAAGGTGAATCAAGTACGGGTTTAGGATTGCTTCTTTGCAAAGAGTTTGTGGAAAAAAACGGTGGAATTTTAGGTGCGAAATCAGAACCTGGGCTGGGGTCAATATTTTATTTTACAATTGGTTAAATTAGCAAGAATTTTAATGATTTATTTTATGAAAACAAAGCATTTACAATACAGTGCACTTTTTTGGTTATTTTTTATAATAATTTCCTTTTCGTGGAATTATTACACGTATAAATCAAGTACTTTATTATTAGTTAAAAACAAGGCACAATCGTTTTTTAGTCAGATTTTGGTTTCACGGTCATGGAATTCATCGCATGGAGGAGTATATGTTCCTGTAACACCACAAACCCAGCCAAATCCTTATTTGTCTGATTCGTTGCGCGATGTTGTTACAACTGGTGGATTGAAACTTACAAAGATTAACCCTGCGTTTATGACCCGTCAAATTGCTGAAATCAATAAATTGGACAACGACATACAGTTTCATATTACAAGTTTAAATCCCATACGCCCGGCAAATAAAGCTGATGATTGGGAGAGCAAAGCTCTTTTAGCATTTGGGTCTGGTAAACGTGAAATTCTGGAATTGGTGGCAGATGACTCTATCCCGCAATACCGGTACATGGCACCCTTAGTCACTGAAAATAGTTGTCTGAAATGTCACGCATTCCAAGGTTATAAAGTGGGCGATATCAGAGGAGGTATAAGCATATCTTTCCCCTCCGCTATTTATAATGAATCACAAAAGAGTCAAACATTCTATCTATTTATTGCTCATTTACTGATTCTTATCATTGGGCTTGCCGGTATTTTCAGATATTTTAAAATGACGAGTACCTATTTTTCTATTATTAAAACCAAAAATGAACAATTAGAAGCTGATGACATCCTTCTTCGTCAGACAAATTTAGAGCTTCGCGAGAGTTTAGCACAAAACAAAGCAACTGTTGCTGCAATGCCGGATGTCCTTTTTTCAATTGATAAAAATGGCAATTTCCTCAATTGCCAGGTCAGTAATACAAATCCGATATTATTAAACGGTGCAACATTGATAGGCAAATCACTTGATGATTTACTACCCAAGCCAATAGCAAAACAGGGAATAGAGGCTATTAAAAAAGCGATAGAGACTAATGAGTTACAAATTTTTGAGTACTCAATTGATTTACCCAAAGAACAGCAATGGTTTGAATTACGTATCGTTAGCTCTGCATCAGATGAAGTATTGGCAATATCACGCGACATCACCCGACGTAAAAAAGCAGAACAGGAAATCAAACTTAAAAACGAAGAATTGTTAAAACTAAATGCCGAAAAAGACAAATTCTTTTCTATTATGGCTCATGACCTCCGTAGCCCTTTCAACGGATTCTTAGGATTAACTCAGATAATGGCTGAAGAATTGTCAGGTTTGACAAGAGACGAAATACAAAAAATTGCTGTGAGCATGAGAAATTCAGCTACCACCCTTTTTCGTTTGCTTGAAAATCTTCTGCAATGGTCGCGAATGTCACAGGGTTTAGTAGTTTTTAATCCAGAAGTTTTAAAATTACTTCCAATTGTTGTTGAAAACATTAATATGGTACTGATATCTGCCAAAAACAAGCTCATCGTTATTTCTTATGAGATTCCTGAAGGATTAGAGGTTTTTGCTGACAATAACATCCTTCAAACAGTTATCAGAAATATTCTGTCAAATGCTGTAAAATTCACACAAAAAGGTGGGAAAATAGGTATTTCGGTTAAAGTTGACCATGGCAATAGCGTTGAAATTGCTATAAAAGATTCCGGTATCGGAATGAGTCCGGCAATGATACAAAATTTATTCCGGATTGATGTTCAAACAAATAGATTGGGAACCGATGGCGAACCCAGCACTGGTCTTGGATTAATACTATGCAAAGAATTTGTTGAAAAGAATGGCGGAAATATTTGGGTAGAAAGCGTAGAGGGTAAAGGCTCAGTGTTTTATTTTACTATTCCGTACATTGGCGAACCCAAAGAAAAAAAAGTCATTAAAAATGTCCTTTTGGATGATGGAGCAGAAAATCGTTCTAAAGACCTCAAAATACTGATTGCCGAAGACGATGGGATATTAGAAAAGCTTATCACAAAGGCAGTTAAAATATTTGGAAAAGAAGTTATTAATGCAAGAAACGGAGTTGAAGCTGTTGAAGCGTGTCGAAAAAATCCTGATATTGATTTGATTCTTATGGATATCAAAATGCCCGAAATGGACGGATATGAGGCAACCAGACAAATACGTAAATTTAATACCAGTGTAGTAATTATTGCCCAGACAGCCTTCACACTGGCCGGTGACAGGGAAAGGGCATTGGTGGCAGGTTGCAATGATTATATTTCTAAACCTTTAGATCTGGTCTTGTTGAGAAGGTTAATAAAAAAACATTCATATAAATAGAAATGCAAATAGCTGATAACGAGAAATCAACGCTGTTTATTGGAGGAATTGCCACAGATGTCACTGAGCATAGATTGTCAGAAAAAACAATGCAGGATATTATAGCTAAAAATCCGTTATCAATTCAAATTGTTGACAGAAATGGTTTCACACTCAGTTTTAACCCGGCACATACTAAACTTTTTGGTGCTGTTCCTCCATCTGACTATTCAGTGTTTGATGATTTTCAATTAAAGCAACAGGGTGTCGGCGATTTGCTTGAACGTGCTAAAAAAGGCGAAACTGTTACCTTCCCGGATTTGTACTACAATGCCCATGATTTAGTTGCAGAGTTTCCTGATGTTCCGGTTTGGATACGGTTAACTATTTTTCCCTTAAATGATATCAACGGAATACCGGAAAAATTTGTCTTTACTCATGAAAACATCAGCGCGCGAAGGCAGGCTGAAGAGGTGCTTAAAGCTTCCGTGTCTTTGCTCGATGCCTCTCTGGAATCAACAGCTGATGGCATTTTAATAGTAAATAGAAATGGAAACATAACCAAATGGAATAAGAAATTTGCTGAAATGTGGCAACTTTCAGATCAAATCCTATCAGAGAGCAACGATAGCTCTGTAATGTATCATATTCTTTCCAAGATTTCCGACCCCGTACAATTTGTAAGAAAAATTAGTTATTTGTGTGATTTTCCCGAAGTTTCGAGTTTTGACCAAATTAAGTTTTTAGATGGGAGGTTCTTTGAGCGTTACTCACAACCTCAAAGAATCGGTAATGAAATTGTAGGTAGAGTTTGGTCTTTTCGTGATGTTACCGAACGTAAAAAGGCTGAGGAGGCACTGCGTGAAAGCGAAGAACGCTATAGAAGTTTTATTTCGCAGGTTTCTGAGGGTGTTTACAGGTTCGAATGTGATCAGCCGATGGATATAAGCTTATCACTTGAGGAACAAGTTGATTTTATTTTTGATCACTTTTTTATTGCCGAATGTAATGACTCATTCGTCAAAATGTATGGTAATGGCGAACAAAAAGATATTATTGGCAAAGGTCATCTCGATTTTTATGGAGATCGTTATAATAAAGTGAACCGCGATTTATTGAGAAAATATATCCTTAATGGTTACAAAATTGAAAACGGAATAACTGAAGAATTAAATCTATCAGGTGATTTGGTTTATATTACTAACAATTCTTTGGGAATCATCGAAAACAATCACCTTGTCAGGATTTGGGGTACACAGTTCGATATCACATCGCGAATGCTGGCTGAAAATGCTCTTAAAGAAAGCGAAGAAAAACACCGTTTCCTTATTGAAAACAGCCACGACATAATCTATACACTTACCGCAGACGGCATCTTGACGTTCGTTTCCCATGCCTGGACAGAGCTACTCGGACATCCGATAAAACAGGTAGTAGGAGAGTCATTCCAAAAATTTGTTCATCCAGATGATCTTCGCAATTGTTTGGTCTGGATGCAAAAAGTTATAAAAACAGGGCTTCGGCAAGAAGGTATCGAATACCGGGTTCAGCACCTTAATGGCTTATGGTTGTGGCACACTTCAAGTGCTGTACCTTTAAGGGATGAAGCTGGCATAGTGATCGGTTTTGAGGGTACTGCACGAGACATAACCGAGCGCAAACTGGCAGAAGAATTATTCCGTCAAAGTGAACAAAAGCTAAGCACATTGTTTGCATCAATGACTGAAATGGTCGTGTTGTATGAACTGGTGTTTAACAATCTGGGTGAAGCTGTGAATTACCGAATTACTGATTGTAATGTTGTATTTACTGAAGTTACAGGAATAAAAAAGGAAAATGCTATTCAGAAACTGGCAACCGAGGTTTATCAAACCGAAACGCCGCCATTCCTCGATGAATACATCAAAGTTGCTACAACTGGCGAGCCATATAAATACTATACATACTTTGCACCTACCGACAAACACTTTATGATTTCGGTGGTCTCTCCTGAAATAAATCACTTCGCAACTATAAGCACAGACATCACCGCAATCAGGCAAATAGAGGAAGTGATAACGGCCAAGAACAAGGAACTCGAAAATTACCTTTATGTAGCTTCGCACGATCTCAGGTCCCCCTTAGTAAATGTGCAGGGATTTAGTCAACGTTTGCAAAAACATGCCGATAAAATCAAAGCTGTTTTATCTGAGTGCCTGATTGAACCACAAACTAAGGAAAGTATTGATAAAATTGCAAACGAGGACATTCCCAAAACCCTGAATTTCATTTTTTCAAACGTCTCAAAAATGGATACCCTTATCAATGGGCTTTTACAGATTTCGAGAACAGGACGAATAAAGATGAATATCCGGAAAATAAACATGAACAAATTATTCAATAATATTATCGCTGCACACAATTTCCAAATCACCGAACTTTTTGTTAACATGGTAGTTGGAAACTTAGACGATTGTTATGGAGACGAAAACCAACTTAACCAGCTATTCTCGAATATTATTGGTAATGCCTTAAAATACAGCGACAAAAACAGACAATCAGAATTGAAAATTGCTTCGCAGACCCATTACAGTAAAGTGATATACAGCATTAAAGATTCCGGAATAGGTATTGCACCCAGGCATATCGAAAAAATATGGGATGTATTTTATAGAGTTGATTCTTCTTCACCCGAGGCAGGTGAAGGTCTTGGGCTGAGTATAGCTAAAAGAATAGCCGACAAGCACAAAGGAAAAATCTGGGTTGAATCGGAGGAAGGGAAAGGCAGCACTTTCTATGTTGAATTGCAAAAAAATGATTTCACAGAATAACCAAATGAATATTACATGGAAGCTAATACAATACTAATTATTGAAGATGATGCAGGCCTGATTGATTTACTGAGTGAAAGAATTGGAGACCATGGTTACCAAATTTACTGTGTTCAATCTGCCAAGAAAGCACTTGAATGGCTCAATGTGCATACACCATTCCTGATGATATTGGATTTTAGTCTTCCAGATATGAACGGCAAAGAGTTTATATTGGAATTAAAAACAAAAAGAGATGTCCCTCCGTTTATAGTTTCCACAGGGCAGGGAGACGAACGTATAGCTGTTGATATGATGAAACTTGGTGCCCGGGACTATATAATTAAGGATAACCACTTTCTTGAAATGATACCCTTAGTTATTAGAAAAGTTGGCAGTGCAATTGAAAATGAAATCAAGCTGAAACTCGCAGAACAAGCATTGGTTGAGTCGAATCAGTTTAACAAACAAATTATCCAAAGTGCTCAGGAAGGGATTATTGTATATGACCTTGACTTGAAAATTCAGTTATGGAATCCATTTATGGAAGACTTAATGGGAATATCGGCCTCGGATGTAGTTGGCAAACGTCCTGTGGACTTATACCCTTTTTTGAAGGATATAGGAGTTATCGAAATAATTGAAAAAGTGCTTCATGGAGAGATTGTACCCGAAATTGATGTCCTTTTTAATATCGTTAAATCAGGGAAATCAGGATGGATTTCAGAGACAATTGCACCCTTATTGAATGTTGCCAATGAAATAGTAGGAGTTATTGGTACTGTTCGCAACATCACCGAACGTAAGCGGGCAGAGGAGGTTCTTCGTCAGAGCGAAGAAAATTATCGTTTGATAACTGAAAAAATAAGCGATGTTGTGTGGCTGATGGATTTGATCGGTCACAGTCTCTTTGTATCACATTCAATTGAAAAATTTACCGGGTATTCCGTTGAAGAATATCTTTCTCAAAAGATTCAGGATCGTTTTACCTCCGATTCTTCATTGGTGGCTTTAGAAACCTTAAAAAGTGAAGTTTTTCTCTATTCCCAATCAAATGATTTGCTGAAGGATTACAAAAAAACGATGATTTTAGATTATCGGTGCAAGGATGGAAGTACAAAAACGGGTGAAGTGCTTATTACACCGTATTTTGATGAGAATAATAAATGTATTGGTCTTCATGGTGTTACCAGAGATATTACCGAACGCAGGCAGGCCGAAAAGGCACTTCGCGAAAGTGAGGAAAGATACCGGAGTTTCATTTCACAGGTTTCGGAAGGTGTTTACAGGTTCGAAAGTGATCAGCCAATGGATATTAGCTTACCTATTGAAGAACAGGTGGATTTTATTTACGATCACATGTTTATTGCCGAATGTAACAACGCTCTGATAAAAATGTATGGTTTAAGTAATCAGGCTGATATTATTGGTAAAGGTCATCTCGATTTTCATGGAGGCCGACACAATCATGTGAACCGCGAGTTATTGCGGAAATTTGTCACGAATAATTACAGATTTGAAAACGGAATATCCGAAGAATTTAACTCAGCAGGACAACGTATTTTTATAAGTAATAATTCATTGGGTGTTATAGAAAACAATCATCTCGTCAGAATGTGGGGTACCCAGATTGATGTTACTGAAAAGACAAAAGCCGAACAGGTGCAAAATGTGCTTTACGCCATCTCGAATGCAGCCCTTTCTTCAAACGATTTACAGGAATTGATTGAAATAATCAGCGTACAACTCGGAAAACTGCTTGATGTTACCAATTTCTATATTGCTTTTTATGACGAAGCAACCGGGATGTTATCAACTAATTATGAAAAAGATGAAAAAGACCATTTCAATTCTTGGCCTGCCGAAAAGTCGGCCACCGGATATGTGATCAAACACCAGAAGTCGTTCCTCCGAAGAGAATCTGATTTTATTGAACTTTGCAAAGCAGGCGAAATAGAATTAGTTGGTTCTCCATCAAAAATCTGGCTTGGTGTACCACTCTTTGCTAATAAAAAAGCTATAGGTGCAATTGTTGTTCAGAGTTACGAAAATGAGGATGCTTATACCGAGAATGACAAATTGATGCTTGAATTTATTTCCGGACAAATCAGTATTGCCATTGAACGAAAAAAAGCCGATCAGGAATTAATTAAGGCTCTCGCTCAAGCTCAGGAATCCGACCTTTTGAAATCTGCTTTCCTTGCCAATATGAGCCACGAAATCAGAACACCAATGAATGGAATTCTGGGTTTTGCAGGTCTGCTTAGCGAGCCGGGGCTTACAGGTGAAGATCAGGCTGAGTATATAAGTATTATTGAGAAAAGCGGAGCGCGGATGCTCAATATTATCAACGACATAATTAGTATTTCAAAAGTGGAATCGGGTCTTATGGAAGTTGTAATAGCAGAGACTAATATAAACGAGCAAATCGAATATATTTATACTTTCTTTAAACCTGAGTGTGTCCAAAAAGGACTTAAGCTATTCTATAAAAATTCTTTACCCAACGATAAAGCCTTAATAAAAACAGACAAAGAAAAAATATATGCAGTATTGACTAATCTGGTTAAGAATGCCATTAAATTCACTGATGAAGGTTCAATAGAATTTGGGTATGATGTTGGTTCGGTTTGTAGAGACAAGGCATGCCTTGTCTCTACACCACCAACCATTGAATTTTATGTAAAAGACACCGGTATCGGGGTTCCCAAACACAGGCAAGAAGCTATTTTTGACCGTTTTGTGCAAGCTGATATTGCCGATGTAAGAGCATTTCAAGGTGCAGGATTAGGCCTGTCAATTTCGAAAGCATACATAGAATTGCTCGGTGGTAAAATTTGGGTTGAAAGCGATACTGATGGAAAATCGGGTAAAAAAGGCTCAGTTTTTTATTTCACAATTCCTTACCTTACCGATAAGGTGGAAATTATGAATGTGCCTGTGCGAGTGGCTGAAGATCAGCCTAATCCCGAAGGTTTAAGCCTCAAAATACTAATTGCCGAAGACGATATGGCTTCCTCAGTGCTTATTACACTTACAATCAAAAAATTTGCTAAGGAAATTCTGAAAGCCCGAACCGGAATTGAAGCTGTGGAAATTTGTCGCAATAACCCCGACATAGACCTGATACTTATGGATATTAAGATGCCCCTATTAGACGGAATTGAAGCTACCCGACAAATAAGGCAGTTTAACTCCGGCGTGATCATTATCGCTCAAACAGCGTTCGCCCTTACCGGTGCAAGAGAAAAAGTAATAGATGCCGGGTGCAATGATTATATTTCAAAACCTGTATTGACAGATAAATTAATAGAATTAGTACAGAAATATTTTAATAAATAAAAAACCCAACACAACATGAAAAAGCTTGGTGTTTATTCCAGAATTTTCTTTACATTAATATTTACAGGAGTAATCTTTCTGTTTCTTCTAATAGCATTATTTATTATTAATAATAAACAGGGTAAATTAATGTTTAATGAATCTGAAACCCAATTTAACACAGAGGTAAAATCTTTGATAACGCTCAAAACAAATACCCTCAAGCAGGTAGCTTATGACTATACTTATTGGGATGAATTTGTAAAAAAAATAAATTTAGGCGACTCAGTCTGGTACAGCAATAACATTACAACAATTCTCAAAACATACCGGATTGATTATGTTTGTGTTTATGATACCTCTTTCAGAGTTGTACATGAAGCATATAATGAAGGTTTTATTCCGCGAAGGTTTATTTCAATGGATGCCCTCGCTAAAATACGAGAAACCAGATTTTTAAATTTTTTTCAGGTTGTTTCTGCCGGAGTAATTGAAATTAGCGGAGCTTCTATTCATCCCGATAATGACCCCACTCATACCCTTACCAAACCAAGTGGATACCTATTTTTGGCAAAAAGCTGGAATCAGGATTTTCTTCACGAATTAACACTTCTGAGTGGTGCGAAAACAAAGCTTTCATTGCCTTCTGATACAATAGCTAAAAACGACAACTATTCAATTTCTTACGTTCAAAAACTACATGATTGGAATGATGAAATTGTTGCTCGTCTTATTTTTATCAGATCGTCACCTTCCTTTAAACTATATAAACAGATGTCGGTTTATATGATTTTGATTATGCTTGGTTCAGTTTTAACTACATGGTTTATACTACATTTGGCAATCCGGAAATGGATTAATAAACCTTTGAAATTAGTTAAAAGTATCCTCGAAACAGAAGACCCGTCTCAAGTCAATGAACTTCAACAATGTCAGGGAGAGTTTAAACTAATCGGCTTGCTTTTCCGCGAATTTATCAGCCAACAGGATGCGCTCCGTCTGACAAAAGAACGTGCCGAAGAGAGTGATAACCTCAAAACATCGTTTCTTAATAATATTTCACACGAAATACGAACCCCGTTCAATGGCATTCTCGGATTCCTGAAACTAATACTTGAGGAAGATTTGACAGACGATGAAAAAGCCGAATATGGTGATATTATAAACATAAGTTCCTCAAGACTAATGAATACCATCAACGACATTGTCGAAATATCTCAGATTCAGGCAGGGCAAATTAAGGTCTCAACATCCGAAATAAATATCAATAAGCTGATCAAAGAACTGTTAGACCGTTATAAAGCTGATGCTGAAAATAAAGGACTAAAATTTATTGCCGAAAACAGTTTGCCTGATAATTCAGAATATTTTAATACAGATCGTAATAAACTATTGATTATTCTTAATCATTTGATATCTAATGCTATAAAATTTACAAAAAGTGGTTTCGTAGAATTGAGAATACAATTGATTGATAAGGTTGATGAAATCCTGTTTTCTGTTATTGATACCGGGGTTGGAATTCCGAAAGCCAAACAAAAAATAATATTCGATATATTTATGCAGGGCGATGTTTCAAACACCCGATCTTATGAAGGCTCTGGTTTAGGTCTCGCTATCGCGAAAGCATACACCGAAATGCTCGGCGGTAAAATTTGGGTTGAAAGCGATCCCGAAATCGAGTCAGAATGGAAAGGCTCTGTGTTTTATTTCACAATTCCATACTTTAGAGAACAGAAAGAAGTCAAAGCCTTTAAAAAAATGGAGGTTGAGCAAAAGCCTGAGAATACTATAAATTCAAAAAAATCGGGCCTTAAAATACTTGTAGTTGAAGACGATGAAAGCTCTGCATTTCTTGTCGAAGTAGCTGTTAGGAAATTTGCCAGAGAACTGATAGAAGTAAATACAGGAATTGAAGCAGTAGAGACTTGCCGCAATAATCCCGACATGGATTTGGTATTTATGGATATAAAGATGGCCGATATGGATGGACTTGAGGCCACCCGGCAAATCAGGAAGTTCAACAAAGATGTAATAATCATTGCACAAACTGCTTATGCACTAACAGGCGATCGCGAAAAAACAATTGAAGCCGGATGTAATGATTATATTTCAAAACCAATTGTGACGAATGAATTGAAAGCGCTAATTCAAAAATATTTTTAAAAATTAGGAAAATGAATAATTATCAGGATATTACCAAAGATGAACTCATAATTGAGTTTCAGAAATTGCAACAAGAGTATAATTCCTTAAATGATTCCTACCTTTATGATATATCCATGCGCAAGCTGGCTGAGCAGGAATTAATCAAGGCCAAAGAACTTGCCGAAGACAATGAAAGGAAATTCAAATCAATTATCGAATCGCAGGCAGAAGGTATTAGTTTTATAAATCAAAATGAAATTTTTGAATTTGTAAACTATGCTTCCGCTAAAATATTTGAGACTGAAACAGAGGATCTTATAGGAGCTTCGATATATGATTTTTTAGAACCGGAAGAAATAGAAAAAATCAATAATCAAATTCATATACGAAAACGAGGAATTACAGATTCCTATGATCTTAAGATTATTACAAAAAAGAATAATACAAAGTTTATTCATGTAACCGCTACACCTAAATTCGATGAAAATGGCGATTATCTTGGAGCTTACGGAGTTTTCAGAGACATTACCGAGCGCAAATTGGCAGAAGAAGCCCTGCTTGAATCTGAATGGAAATTCAATGCATTATTCGAAAAAGGTCCTATTGGGGTGGCATACCACGAAATTATAAGCGATGCTTCGGGAAAACCTATTAATTACCGTTTCATTGATGCCAACCAGGCCTACCTCGAACTTACCGGTGTTGACCCGAAGGGTAAATTAGTTACAGAGGCTTTCCCCGGTATCGAAAACGACCCCTTCGACTGGATCGGAACCTTCGGACATGTTGCCCAAACGGGTGAGTCTATCCGCTTCGAACAATTTCTTCAGTCAAATAGTCGCTGGTACGATTGTGTTGGTTACCAATACAAACCAAATCACTTTGTGGCTGCCTTTCTCGAAATTACTAAACGCAAACTGGCAGAGGCAGCACTACGAAAAACCGAAGCTATACAACACAAAATGGTAGCAAATATCGGCGATGTAATAGTTATAGTTGATCAATACGGAATCAACAGGTACAAAAGCCCCAATATCGAAAAATGGTTTGGTTGGCGACCAGAGGAGGTTGTTGGCTCAAATACTTATGACCTCATTCACCCTGATGACTTAGATTCTGCAAAGAAATTCATTAAAGGTCTTATTGATACACCCAACGCCACCGGAAGTGCCGAAACCCGGTATCGCTGCAAAGATGGCCGTTACAAATGGATAGAAATAACTATGGTTAATCTTCTGGATGATCCTGATATTATGGGATTTTTAGGGAATTATCACGACATCACCGAAAGGAAGGAGACCGAGGAAAAAATTTCAATGTTTGCACATGCAATACGCAGCATCGGCGAAAGTGTATGTATTGCAGATTTGAATGACAATATTCTTTTTGTCAACAGTGCTTTTCTTGAGACTTATGAATATGAGGAACACGAACTTATAGGGAAGAATATTTCAATTGTTCGCTCGCACAACAATTCCGGTGATGTAGTCAGCGAGATTATTCCTGTCACACTAAAAGGAGGCTGGCATGGCGAACTGATTAATAAAAGGAGCGACGGAAGTGAATTTCCCATATTCCTTTCAACTTCTGCAATCTGTAATGAAAAGGGCCAACCTGTTGCCTTCATTGGTGTTACAACCGACATTACAGAGCGAAAACAATCGGAGGAAGCATTGAAAAAAAGCGAGGAAAAATTACGGACAGTCTTTAACACGATGGAAGAAGGTTTGGCATTGAATGAATTGGTTTACAACGAACAAGGTGAAATTATTGATTACAGGATTCTTGAAGTGAACATGGCATTCGAGAAAATAGTAAAGTTGCATTATAGTCAGGTAGTAGGCAAATTGGCCACCGATATTTACGGGCTGACTGCCGAATATATCAACGATTTTTGGAAACATCATAAGAATGATGATCGTCCGATAAAAACAGAAATTTACGATGAGAAATTTGATACATGGAAATACGTTTCGACTTCGCGCCCTGTTGAAAATAAATTTGTAACATCTTTCTTCGACATCACCGACCGCAAAAAAGCCGAAAGTCAGTTAATACTTTTAAGCAGAGCAGTTGAACAAAGTCCTGTTTCTGTGATAATTACCGATAAAAATGGTGATGTACAATATGTCAACCCGAAATTTACTGAGGTTACTGGCTATTCACTCGGTGAGATTAAAGGCAAAAATCAGCGCATACTGAAATCAGGAAACCAAACCAACGAGTTCTACGAAAATCTTTGGCACACAATATTGTCAGGTGAAAATTGGTATGGCGAGTTTCATAATAAAAAGAAAAACGGTGAATTATATTGGGAAAGTGCCGTAATCTCTTCTATCGTAAACAGTAAAGGTGATATTTCTTCTTTCGTTGCTGTGAAAGAAGACATTACCGAAAAGAGAAAAATGTTGGAAGACCTCATTATAGCCAAGGAACTCGCCGAAGAAAGCAACAATCTTAAAACAGTTTTTCTTAATAATATTTCACACGAAATCCGAACCCCGTTCACCGGAATACTTGGATTCCTGAAGCTTATAATAGACGATGAGCTGCCAGCCGATGAAAGAATAGAGTATGTCAACTTGATAAACCAATGTTCATTTAGGCTAATGAACACAATTAACGACATAGTTGAAATATCCCAAATTCAGGCAGGTCAAATGAAAGTGGCGATATCCGACACAAACATCTTACAACTGATCAACGAACTTTTCAAAAGATATAATGACGATGCTGAAAGCAAAGGACTGAAATTCACAATAAATAACGATTTTCACGGGTCAGAAGTTGTTTATACTGATCGTAAAAAATTAAATACTATATTGACCAATTTGATCGTTAATGCAATAAAATTTACAAAAACAGGCTCTGTTGAATTTGGTGTTCGAATGGTTGACAATAATGAAATTCTGTTTTTTGTAAAAGATACAGGCATTGGAATCCCTAAAGACAAACAACTGAAAATATTTGATTTCTTTATGCAGGCTGATGATGCCGATACCCGGTCTTTTGAAGGTTCAGGTTTAGGTCTTGCAATATCAAAGGCATACATCGAAATGCTTGAAGGTAAGATTTGGGTTGTAAGCAATTCCGAAGGAAATCCCGACGAGAGAGGTTCGGTATTTTATTTCACTATTCCTTATAAAATTGAACAGGAAGAAGAAAACAATATTGAATTTGTCACTTCAGGCAATAATACAGATAATCAGCTTAATAAACTTAAAATATTAATCGCCGAAGATGACGAAGGGTCAGCAATGCTTATGGAGATTGCTGTAAAAACGATAAGCAAACAAATCTTTAAAGTCAGAACCGGAGTTGAAGCTATTGAAGTGTGTCGCAATAATCCCGACATTGATTTAATACTAATGGATATTAAAATGCCTGTTATGGACGGATATGAAGCCACCAGACAAATACGTAATTTTAATGAGGATGTAATTATAATTGCACAAACTGCTTATGCACTAATCGGCGACAAAGAAAAATCAATAGCAGCAGGATGCGATAACTATATAGCAAAACCCATAATGAAAGAAAAACTGCTTGCTTTAATATCGAATTATTTTTAATAAAGACTAATATGGATGCAAAAACCACTTATAACAACTTAACTAATAATACTATGAACACAATGACGTTTAGTGATATTTTTGTACTTGAAGACATCCAACGGATTCAGGATATGTTTTCAGATGCTACAGGTGTAGCTTCTATTATCACACAACCTGATGGGACACCAATTACCAAACCGAGTAATTTCAGCCGATTGTGTAGTGAAATTATCCGAAAAACTGAAAAAGGACGCGTATATTGTTATCATTCTGATGCTTGTATAGGTCGCCAAAATTCTTCAGAACCTATTGTACAAACATGCTTGAGCGGTGGCTTATGGGATGCCGGTGCAAGTATTACAGTTGGTGGCCAACATATTGCAAATTGGTTAATTGGACAAGTACGAAACGAAAAAGTAGATGTAAATCGCATGGTTGCCTATGCCGATGAAATTGGTGTAAACAGATCAGTTTTTATTGAAGCACTAAATGAAGTTCCGGTAATGTCGTCTGAGCAATTTGGTAAAATTGCGAAGATGTTGTTTGCATTTGCCGGAGAACTTTCCGAAAAAGCTTATAGCAATTTGAAGCTGAAATTGCAAATCGCCGAGCGGGAAAGAGCAAACGAGCTATTGCGTGAAAGCGAAGAAAACCTTTCAATTACTCTACACTCGATTGGCGACGGTGTGATAGCTACTGACAAATCGGGTTTGATAACAATGATGAACCCAATCGCAGAGCACCTGACAGGATGGAGTTTTATTGATGCAAAAAACCAACCGTTAAATCTTGTATTTAAAATACTTAATAAGATCTCCCGCGAAGTTTTAGAAAACCCTGTTGAAAAAGTACTTGCAACCGGAAAAATAACCACTCTTGCCAATCATACAGTATTGGTATGCCGTAACGGTGAGGAATATCAGATTTCGGACAGTGCGGCACCAATTCGCGATAATCAAGGGAATATACGAGGTGTAATATTGGTGTTTTCTGATGTTTCGGAGCAATATAAGGCAGAGGATTCACTTAAGGTGAGCGAAGATAAGTATCAGACAATGATAGATTATTCAAACGATTTAATCTGGACATTGGACAACAACGGCAACTTTACCTTTTTTAACGAGATAGTGTCAAAAACTACGGGACTTAAACTAAATGAATGGAAAGGAAAATCTTTTGTGCCGTTAATTATGAAAGAAGACCTGCCTATGATTATGGATGTTTTTCAGGAAAATATGAAAGGCAAGCCTTGTAATTATGAATTGCGCTTTAAAAAACCTGATGAAAGTATTCTGACCATATCAGTTAATACTTCCCCTATTTACGTGTTAGGAAAGATTGAAGGTGTGGTTAGCTTTGGACGTGACACAACCCTGAGCAAACAAGTTGAAAAGTCACTACGTGAGAGTGAGGAAAAATACCGTATGCTTACCGAGAGCATGAAAGATGTAGTCTGGTCGCTCGATACTGAGAATTTTCGCTTCATTTATATAAGCCCATCCATACAACAACTCAGAGGATATACACCGGAAGAAATTATTAATCAACCGGCTGATGCCGCTATGATGCCTTATGCGGTTGACTTTCTGAAAAATTTGATAATACAGCGTATTGAGCAATTTCTGAATAATAAAGATTCTAAGCAAAAGTTCTATTCCGATAAGGTAGAACAGCCATGTAAAGACGGGTCAACTGTCTGGACTGAAATTATATCCCATTTTTGTCTGAATGAAAAAACAGGACATGTGGAGTTACTTGGAGTTACTCGCGACATCAGCGAGCAAAACAGAATTGAAATTGTATTACGTGAAAGTGAAGAACGCTACCGTCTTCTTTCGGATGTAACAATTGAGGGTATTCTGATTCATAAAAATGGAATCACTAAGGATTTGAATTCTGCACTTTCAAAATTGATTGGTTACGAACGTGAAGAATTACTCAACCAAAATATTATGGATTTTATATATCACGATGACAGATACATAGTACTTGAAAACATTATAAAAAAATATTCAGGGTCTTATGAAGTCAGAGCTGTTAAGAAAAATGGAGAAGTATTTTTTGCTGAAATTGAAGCCCGCAATTTCCAGGAACAAGGTCAGGAACTTAGAGTAGCCGCAATCCGGGATATTACACTGCGCAAACAATCGGAGGAAAAACTTCGTGAAAGTGAGCAACGATACCGACTGCTGATCGAAACAGCCAACGAAGGAATCGTAGTTGCTCAGGGAAGTTTCCTGAAATTTGTCAATCCTAAAGCACATGCAATAATCGAACGTACAGAAGAAGAACTCCTGACAATTCCTTTCGTAGAATTTATATATCAGGACGATAGGGAGTTGATAAAAAACAATTATCTGAAACGTGTTAATAACGAAGCGGTAACACAACGATATCCTTTCAGAATTCTGACAAAAGATAATAGTACAAAATGGATTGAACTTGGAAGCGTTAAAATAGATTGGGAAGGCCAGCCTGCTACATTAAACTTTTTGACCGATATTTCTGAACGTATTGAGGCAGAGCAGGAAATCAAAACTAAAACAGAAGAACTAACAAAAATCAATGCAGAGAAAAACAAATTCTTCTCTATCATTGCTCATGACCTGCGTAGCCCTCTAAATGGATTTATTGGTCTTACTCAAATAATGGCAGAGGAGTTGTCGAGTCTTACAATGGAGGAAGTACAAGAGATTGCAGTGAGCATGAGGAACTCAGCAACCAACCTTTTCCGATTGCTCGAAAACCTGCTGCATTGGTCACGAATACAACAAGGGCTGATGCCTTTCGATCCCGAAGTTCTGTCATTACATCCTGTCATTGACGAAAGTGTAGAAATCCTTTGGGAATCAGCTAAGAGCAAAGAAATTGAAATAATCCATGATATTCCTGCACATTCAGAAGTGTTTGCCGACTTGAACCTGCTCCAGACTGTTATCCGTAACCTCGTTTCGAATGCCATAAAATTTACACCTAAAGGCGGGAAAATAAATATTTCGGCTATGAAGACCAATGACAATAAAGTTCAAATATCAATTGTGGACACGGGTATCGGAATCAGTCCTAAATTGGTTGATCAATTATTCAGCCTTGATGTTAAAACGGGGCGAAAAGGTACTGATGGTGAACTCAGTACAGGTTTGGGATTACTCCTTTGTAAAGAATTTATCGAACTGCAGGGTGGTAAAATTTGGGTCGTAAGCGTAGAGGGAAAAGGAAGTACGTTTAGTTTTACAATTCCATGCAAAAGCAACGCAGATAACGCAGATTGTTTATGATGAAATAACAGACAAAGTAAAAAGCTTCAATTATGAAATCAATAAAGTCATGGAATCATTTCTTTCTTTCCAAAACGACATCCAAAAATGTTTGGAAAGCTTTGATTATTTTGATAATTGGGCTTACTCTTACACTTGCCTCAACCTTATATACCAATTACAATGTTGAAGCACAGACAGAAACGGAATTTGAAATGGTTTGTAACGAAATTGAACTTAAAATAGCTACACGGCTTCATGCTCATGCCCAGCTTTTGCGCACAGGTGCAGCATTTTTTTCCGCTTCCGATACAGTTACCCGCCAGCAATGGAGAGAATTTATAAAAAAAGCAAAAATCGGCGAAAACCTGCCCGGCATTCAAGGTGTCGGTTTTTCGATGATTATCCCCAAAAACCAATTGAAGCAACACCTTCAGAACACCAGGAATGAGGGGTTTCCCGACTATGAAATAAAACCTGCGGGAGAAAGAGAAGTTTATACTTCGATAATTTATCTTGAACCCTTTACTGACCGTAACCTGAGGGCTTTTGGTTACGATATGTTTAGCGAACCTGTCCGCCGAAAAGCCATGGAAATATCCCGCGATAATGACATCGCTATGCTTTCGGGTAAAGTACTTTTATTGCAGGAAACAAACCAGGATGTACAACCAGGTACTTTAATGTATGTTCCGGTTTATACGAACAGGATGCCCGTAAACACTGTCGAACAACGCCGTGCAGCGATAAAGGGCTGGGTTTACAGCCCATATCGTATGAACGATTTAATGCAGGGAATTTTGGGAAGATGGGATAAAAACCAGAAGGAAAGAATTCATTTACAGATTTATGATGACAGTATTTCAATTCAATCATTTATTTACGACAGCAAAAAAAACGATACCTTAAACCAAGATGATTCGCACTCACTAACACTTACTGTGCCTGTGGAATTTAACGGTAAAAAATGGACTTTGTGTTTTTTTCAACATAAAGAACAAATTTCATATTTCGACAGCAAAGTAATTATGGTATTCATAAGCGGTATCGTCATTAGTTTCCTACTGTTTGGTTTATTTAAATCATTGATAAATACAAAAGCCAGAGCAATTCAAATTGCCCGAAAATTAACAGCGGAACTAAAAGAAAGCGAAGAAAAGCACCGACTGTTGATCGAAAACAATCACGATATTATATATACCCTAACCGCAGATGGAGTTTTTATGTTCGTTTCTCCTGCATGGACAGCTCTTCTGGGTCATCCTGTAAGCGAGGTATCCGGTCAGCCACTCCAGCAATTTGTCCATCGGGACGATCTTCCTCAGTGCTTGGCATTCTTACAAAAAGTGATCGAAACAGGCCAACGACAACAAGGTGTTGAGTACCGTATGAAGCACACTGACGGAACATGGTTCTGGCACACCTCAAGTGCTGTTCCTTTGCGTAATGATGCCGGTATTGTTATAGGTTTTGAAGGAACTGCAAGAGATATTACCGAACGCCGACACGCTGAGGCAGCATTGCGGGAAAGTGAAAAGCTTTTGCTCGAAATGACAACTCAGGTTTCAGGTGTAGTTTACCAGTTTTATGCCAGACCAGACGGAGAAAAGGGGTTTTATTATATAAGCGAAAAATCGGAAAGTATTTTAGGTTTAAAGCCTGAATTAGACGGGTATCTGGAGCGTTTCGCAGCACTTGTCATCCCTGAACACCGGGAAGGTTTTATAAAATCGATTGAGAAGTCGGTTAAAGAATTAAACGAATGGAAATATGAAGGAATCTTGCAAAAGCCATCAGGTGAGAAAATTTGGTTCTCCGGGAATTCAAATCCAACACCACGCGAAAATGAATTAGTTTTTAACGGTATAGTTTCAGACATCACCGACCGCAAGCTGGCTGAGGAATTATTGCAGCAAACCCGCCAGAACTATGAATCCTTTTTTAATACCATAAATGATTTCCTTTTTGTTTTAGATGAACAAGGAAATATAATTCACACCAATAATACCGTCATCAACCGGCTTGGCTACAATTGGGAAGAACTTTCCGGAAAATCAGTTCTCCTGGTTCATCCGCCCGAACGACGAGAAGAAGCAGGGAGGATAGTTGGCGAAATGCTGCAGGGACTGGCAGAGTTTTGCCCTGTCCCGCTTATTACAAAATCGGGAGCTAAAATACCTGTCGAGACAAGGGTTACATCTGGATTTTGGGACGGCAAACCCGTAATTTTTGGCGTTACCAAGGACATTTCAAAATTGAGGTTATCAGAAGAAAAATTTTCAAAATTGTTTCACCTCAATCCTTCCGCCTGCGGCTTAAACGATTTGGAAACCCACCAATACCTCGAAGTAAACGAAGCATTTTACGCTTTGCTTGGTTTTGATAAGGGCGAAGTAATAGGTAAAACAGCGAGGGAGTTAGGCATTTTATCTTCCGAAACAGCTTATTCCATCATGCTTAAAGCCGACAGTGCGGGAAATGTAACCAACGTAGAAGCCGGTTTAAAAGCCAAAAACGGCGACATTAAGCAGGTGTTGTTATCGTCAGAAAATATTTATATTCAGGATAAAAAATACCGTTTTACTGTAGTTCACGACATTACCGACCGTAAAAAAGCGGAACAGGAAATCAACCTTAAAAACGAACAGCTTCGAAAGATAAATTCCGAAAAAGATAAATTCTTCTCCATTATTGCTCATGATCTGCGAAGTCCGTTTAATGGATTTTTGGGTCTGACTGAAATTATGGCTAAGGAGCTGTCGAGTTTGACTTCGACTGAAATACAAAAGATTGCAGTAAACTTGCATAACTCTGCAACCCACCTTTTCCGCTTGCTCGAAAATCTGCTTCATTGGGCTAGAATGAAGCAAGGTTTAATACCTTTCAATCCCGAAGTAACGGCTTTACCTCCGATAGTATTTGAAAGTGTAGAAATGGTTCATGATTCGGCAAAAAGTAAGAGAATACGAATACATTACGATTTTGCCGATAATATTGAGGTTTTTGCTGATACTAACATGCTTCAAACAATTATTAGGAATTTGGTGTCAAATGCCATAAAATTTACACCCCGAGGTGGGCAAATAACTCTTTGCGGCAAAGAAAATTCAAACAAAAATATCGAAATCGCAATAAAAGATAACGGTATCGGAATGAGTCCTTTATTGGTTGAACAATTATTCAGAATTGATATTCAAACAGGCAGAAGAGGAACTGAAGATGAGCCGAGTACGGGTTTGGGATTGCTCCTTTGTAAAGAATTTATCGAAAAACACGGTGGCAAAATTTGGGTTGAAAGTATAGAAGGAAAGGGAAGTACGTTTATTTTTACTATTCCTTACGAAAGGAATTCAGATCGTTTATGATGAAATATGATATTTTTAAATTGAATCCAAAAAGACATTTTATGAATAAATTAGGCAAAACTGCTTTTGTCTTGTTCACTATATTGATATTAAGCAATTTAGTGGAAGCGAAGCAACCTGTGAATGTTACTTTGCAGTTAAAGTGGAAACATCAGTTTCAGTTTGCCGGGTATTATGCTGCAATAGAGAAAGGTTTTTTTAAGGATGTTGGGATTCAGGTAACATTGATAGAAGCTGTTGAAGGACAAAATCCCAGTGAAAATGTATTCAAAGGCAAGGCAGAATTTGGAGTATGCGCTTCTGATATTCTGTTAATGCGTTCGCAGAATAAACCGGCTGTTGTTCTGACAACAGTATTCCAACATTCGCCACAAATTCTCCTCGCCTCAATGAAATCAGACATTCAACATATACAAAACCTTGTTGGCAAAAGAATAGCTATGGAACCAAACGCAGCCGACATAATTGCGTTTATGAAAGACGAGGGAGTGCCGCCGGATAAGTGTATCATAGACAACCATACATTTGATGTAAATAAACTACTCAAAGGAGAAATTGATGCTATTTCGGCTTATTCCACAGATGAGCCTTATCTCTTAAAAGAGGCAAACTTTGATTTCACGATCATTTCTCCTTCGATGGGTGGTATCGATTTTTACGGAGATGTGTTATTTACAACCGAAACTTTCATCAAAAAGAATCCTGTTTTGGTTGATAATTTCAGGAAGGCATCGCTCAAAGGATGGAAATATGCTATGGATAATCCCGATGAAATTGTTGAATTAATATATGGCAATTATTCAAAAAGGCATACTAAAGAGCATCTGAAATTTGAAGCCTTTCAAATGAAAAATCTTGTTATGGCCGATGTTGTTGAAATTGGATATACAAATCGCGGCAGATGGAATTCAATATCAGATATCTACAAAAAACTAAATATGATAGGACCATCGTTTATGACCGATGGTTTGCTTTATTCCGATTATCTTAAGCCAAAATTGATTTTCCAGTGGAAACTCATTGAAATTTTCCTTCTGATTGTTTTTATTGTCGGATTAATTGGCTGGTTCTTTTATAAAACGACAGTTAGGCTTAAAAAGGAAATTAAGCATCGCATGATAACAGAAACAGAACTCCACGAGAGCGAGTTGAAATACAAAGACATGGCTGATTTATTACCGCAAATTGTCTTTGAAACTGATGTACAGGGGAATCTTACTTACGTTAACAAACAAGCCTTTAAAATATTAGGCTATCCTGAAGATTATCCGATATTAGGTGTAAATACACTTAATTTTTACACGCCCGAATCCAAGGAAAGAGCCATAGAAAATATACAGCTCCGCGCATCAGGTAAATCCATGAATAATAGCAATGAATATACTTTGGTGCGGAAGGATGGCTCAACTTTTCAGGCATTGGTTTACTCGAATCCGATTTTAAAAGATGGGAAACCTATAGGATTAAGGGGTATTATTGTTGATATCACCGAGCGCAGACAAGCAGAAGTTAAACTACTTGAAAATGAGCATAGATATCGAGTTCTTATTGAAACAGCCATCGAAGGAATATTGGTTGCTCAGGGAGCCACTTTGAAGTTTGTTAATCCTATGATTTCAGAACTTACCGGTTATTCTGAAGAGGAGCTATTGTCAATTCCTTTTTTAGAATTTGTACATCCTGAAAATAAAGAATTGATAATTACTAATCAACGAAAACGCTTAAGCGGTGAGACTGTTGACCAACGTTATCATATACAGGTTATAAGAAAAGATAGGAGTATTAAATGGGTTGAGATGAGTGGCGTTAAAATTGAATGGGAAGGCCAACCGGCAATTATGAATTTCGTTACAGATATTACCCAACGCAAAGTAATGGAAGATGCTCTGAAAGAGAGTGAATCAAGGTTCAGACATTTAGTATGGGACATGCAGGTTGGCGTGCTTCTTCAAGGACCCAAAAGCGAAATAATGATGAGCAATCCCAAAGCACTCGAATTACTCGACCTCAGTGAAGATCAACTTTTGGGCAAAACTTCATTTGATCCCGGTTGGAATGTTATCCACGAAGACGGCTCACCCTTTCCAGGGAATACTCACCCTGTGCCACAATCAATTGCTTTACGTAATCCGGTAAGGGATGTTGTTATGGGTGTTTACCGTCCCACTGTTGGTGACATTGTTTGGTTGTTGGTGGATGCTGAACCTCAGTTTTTGGTTGATGGATCTATACGACACGTTGTATGCTCGTTTATTGATATTACCAGTCGTAAGCTTGCGGAAGCGGCTCTAAAAGAAAGCGAAGAACTTCATCGCTCTATTCTTAATGCTTCGCCCGATGATATAACAATTACAGATCTTAATAGTAACATACTGATGGTTTCGCAAAAGGCGGTGACAATGTTCGGGTATAGCTTGGAGGAAGAGCTACTGGGGCATGAAATCATCGATTTTATGATTCCTGAGGATCGTGACCTTGTATCGTCTCATCTTAAGCTCATGTTAGGAGGAATCATGCTTGGTTCAAATGAATATCATGGTCTGCGTAAAGATGGAAGTACTTTCGATTTGGAGATGAATAGTGAGTTTATCAGAGACAAGGAAGGAAAGCCATCAAAAATAGTGTTTATTATTCGCGATATTACAAGGCGTAAACAGGCTGAAGAAGAAATACAAAAATGGACAAACATATTCATAAACGCTAAATGGGGAGTTGCTGCCTTAAGTGGCGAAGGAACGGGATTCGAGCTGATGAATCCTGCTTTTGCCGAAATGCACGGTTTTGCTGTTGAGGATCTGATAACAAAATCTCTTGTTGAGGTCTTTGCCCCTGAGGTCAGGTCAGACCTTTCTAAAGAATTCGATATTGTACGCGAAACCGGCCATAATATTTTTGAATCATTGCACATTCGCAATGATAATTCTGTTTTTCCCGTTCTTGTTGATGTAACTGCAATTACAGATGAAACCGGTAAAATATCGTATCTTGCTGTCAATGTTCAGGATATCACCGAACGTAAGATATCTGAAGAAAAATTTGCGGCAACAGGTAAAAAAATCCAACAATCCGAAGAAAACCTGAAGAAGGCCCAGGCTGTTGCCCATTTGGGTAACTGGGAGTGGAATTTAAACTCAGGTGAGGTAACATGGTCGGATGAGATGTACCTGATATTCGGTATTGATAAAAACAGTTATACCGGCAGACTTGGCGATGTAATAGCAAAAGTTATACATCCTGACGATCTTCACCTTGTACTTCCATCCAATGCAGGTGATTTTGCTGAAAAAAAACCTATTGAATATCGGATAATATGGCCGGATAATTCAATACGACATATTGTTGCAGAAGCCGGTCTTAGCATTTTTGACAGTGATGGAAATCCAGCTTTCCTGACAGGTGTGGCACAGGATATAACCGAACGCAAACGCGAAGAGAAAGCAATGCGTAAGAGCGAAGAGATGCTTCGTGAGGCAGGCCACCTTGCAAAATTAGGCGGATGGGAATTGGATATATCAACGATGAAACTTACATGGACGGAAGAAACTTATCGAATTCATGAGGTGGATCCGCTTATTCAGCCACAACTGGACGATGGAATCAATTTTTACTTACCCGAAGCCCAACCAATACTTAAGGAAGCCATCGGGCGTACTATGACAGAGGGTTTGCCCTTTGACCTTGAATTACCATTTATTACCGCCAAAGGAAAACATTTGTGGGTACGCGCAATAGGAAATGCCGATCGGATTGATGGTGTAACAGTGAGAATTTATGGCATATTTCAGGATATTACAGACCGGAAAAAATCGGAGGAGGCTCTTAAAGCTAATGAAGAAAAATACCGTATGCTTTTCAATTCCAACAAAGACAGTATATCAATAGTAGGTATTAATTCCGATGGCACTCCTTCTGATTTTATTGAATTTAATGATGCAGCGTGCGAGACTTTCGGTTATACCAGAGAAGAATTAATGTCATTGAAGCTTAAAGATTTAGAATATGAAGTGCCGGAAGTTATAATGAAGCACCGTATCGAAATACTGCAAGCGGAAGGGCGTGTTGATTTTGAAACAGTTATTAAAGATAAAGCAGGAAAAGACAGAATTTTGGAAGTAAAAGTTGTTTTAATAAACTACGAGAATCGCCCTGCTCTAATGAATATTTCACGTGATATTTCCGAACGCAAAAAGGCAGAGGAGTTGCTGCGCGAAACCAATGCTTACCTCGAATCTGCCACTATCAATGCCAACGAAATGGCTGCTCAGGCCGAAACAGCAAACAAGGCAAAGAGTATTTTTCTTGCCAATATGTCACACGAAATCAGAACTCCATTGAATGCAATTCTTGGCTTTTCGCAACTGATGAGTCGCGATAAACATTTATCTGACATACAAAAAGAGTACAATGTATCAATTATTCGTGCAGGCGAACATCTTTTAACCCTAATCAACGACATTCTGGAACTGTCAAAGGTTGAAGCAGGCCGTGTTGTGCTAAACCTTACAACTGTTGATCTGCATACCTTATTCAATGATTTACAGATGATTTTCAAAGAACGGGCACAATCCAAACACCTTCAGTTTATCTTTGAAACAGCCGAAAATCTTCCGCGATATGTAGTTACCGATGAGAGCAAGTTACGTCAGATATTTATAAATTTAATTGGAAATGCCGTAAAATTTACTGAACAAGGTGGTATTGCAGTTCGTAGCAGTGTTGATATTATGAATGAAGATACACTTCAGTTAATTGTTGAAATTCAGGATTCAGGTCCCGGCATTCCCGATCATGAACTCAGAAACCTTTTTAAACATTTTGTTCAAACAAGTACGGGAATCAAAAAAGGGAGCGGAACAGGTTTAGGACTTGCCCTAAGCCGTGAATTGGCCAGATTAATGGGTGGCAACATTACTGTTTCAAGCGAAGTTGGAAAAGGTTCGCTGTTTACATTCTATATCGAAATAAAAGAGGGAAAAGCCGATCCTGTTGCAGCAAATACCTCAAAACGTGTAATCTGCATTGATAAGGATCAGAAAGCTTTTAGAATTTTGGTTGTTGATGATAAAAAAGAAAACCTACAGGTGGTAGTTGATCTGCTTAAACTGGCAGGATTCGAAACCAATGAAGCAGTAAATGGTGAAGACGCGATAGCAAAATTTGAGGAATGGAATCCCGATCTTATATTGATGGATTTGCGAATGCCTGTGATGGATGGTTATGAAGCAACCCGCCGGATAAAACTAACCGAAAAAGGAGCTAAAACACCTATTATAGCTTTGACTGCCAGTACGTTTGATGGAGAACGGAGGAAAATATTATCAATGGGAATTCAAGGTTACATTCGCAAACCTTTCCGTGAACATGAGCTATTTAGTATTTTAGGAAAAGAACTCGGTATCCGATACAACTATGAAATTGAAACACCTTTGTCGTCGGTAAAATACCTTAATGATGACGAGGTTATTGCTCAAGATATTGCTAAATTACCTTACAGTCAGGCATTACTTATGCTCGATGCAATTGCTGTTGCTGATATAAATAAATTGAAAGAACTAATTCACAGCATTGAACATGACAATTTGGAACTTGCACAATACTTTATGTCTCTTGCAAAAAATTATGACTATGAACATCTGCAAAAAATACTTAATATTAAAGGCATTGAAGATGTAACATAAGTACTCCCAATCCTGCAAGGGTTGAAAATGATGAAGTTGCTCCCAACCCTGCAAGGGTTGAACATGATTAACCGTGAGCGAAACCCACGGACGAACGAGCATCATGAAGTTTCTCCCAACCCTGCAAGGGTTGAACACGCATAACCGTGGGCGAAACCCACGGACGGGCGAAACCCACGGATGAACGAAATGAAGTTTCTCCCAACCCTGCAAGGGTTGAACATGAATAACCGTGGGCGAAACCCACGGACGGGCGAAACCCACGGACGGGCGAAACCCGCAGACGGGCGAAACCCACGAACGAACATGTGGTAGTCGCCTGCAACCCTGCAAGGGTTGAACATGAAAACTATTAAAATATTATTTTTATACATTATTTTAAAATTTGATTATTATGAAAAATGACACGCAGTCAAATCCAAGTATTCCCAACATTCTCATAGTAGATGATGTTCCTGCCAACCTCAATGTTTTAGGTAATATTCTCGAAGAAGAAGGTTATAAAGTAAGACCTGTTCTTAGTGGTTTGATGGCATTACAGGTGTCTGAAAAAGAGAAGCCGGATCTCATTCTTCTTGATATTATGATGCCCGACATGGATGGATTTGAAGTTTGCCGCATGATAAAGGAAAACAATAACCTTAATGACGTGCCAATTATCTTTATCAGTGCTTTAAATGACAGTAACGATATCGTAAAAGCTTTAACTTCCGGTGGTGCGGATTATATTACTAAGCCTTTTCGAGCCGAAGAAGTAAAAGCTCGTGTAGCAACACATCTGAAAATTTACCAACAAAGAAAAGTACTTCAGGAACAAAGCTTTGAACTTCGCGAACAAAGCGAAGAACTAAGAGAATTGAACGCTTCAAAAGACAAATTCTTCTCTATCATTGCCCACGACTTGCGAGGCCCATTCAATGGATTCCTGGGTCTTACCCAAATAATGGCTGAAGATTTACCCAACCTGACAATGATAGAGATACAAGAAATTGCTGTTAACATGAGAGATTCTGCCGCTAACCTTTTCCGTTTACTTGAAAATCTTCTCCAATGGGCAAGAATACAAAGGGGGCTTATACCTTTTGACCCTGAAGTGCTGGAAGCATTACCAATTGTAAGAGAAAGCTTAGAAATGCTATATCAATCGGCCAAACGAAAGGGAATCGAAATAGAAGTAAATGTCCCGGTTTGTCTAACTTTTTTTGCAGATCGCAACCTGTTACAAACAGTAATACGCAATCTCGTTTCAAATGCAATAAAATTCACTAACAAAGGTGGGAAAATTAATATTTCAGCTAAGGTTACCAATGACAAAAACGTTGAAATTGCAATAAAAGATACAGGAATAGGAATGAGTCCTGAATTGGTTGAGCAATTATTCAGGATAGATGTTCAAACCGGCAGAAAAGGAACCGATGATGAACTTAGTACAGGATTAGGGTTGCTGCTTTGCAAAGAGTTTGTTGAAAGAAGCGGAGGGAAAATTTGGGTCAAAAGCATTCCTGAAAATGAATCAAGCGAAAATGGAAGTACCTTCTATTTCACAGTACCTTTAGAGAAATGGTAATACAAATAATACTCGAATGGAAAATATAACAAAAACAGTACTGATAGTTGAAGGAGACCAAGTCTTCATCGAATTGCTTAGGAAAAAAGTAGAAGGTAGCGGCTATCAGACTGTCTGCGTACAAACAGCAGGCGAGGCAATTCACTGGCTAAAAGAGCATACTCCTTTCCTGATATTATTGGATTACAGTCTGCCGGATATGAACGGCAAAGAATTTATTGCTGAAATTAAAACAGACAATCATCCTTTACCACCTTTCATTGTATCCACAGGGCAGAGTGATGAACGCATTGTTGTTGAATTGATGAAACTTGGTGCAAGAGATTATATCATAAAAGACATCCACTTTCTTAATATGATACCCTTGGTTATCAGTAAAGTTAGCAGAGAAATTGAAAATGAGAGTAAGCTTAGGTTAGCCGAACAGGCTTTGCATGATAGCGAAGAACGGTACAAGTCTTTGTTTTTAAGGGCGGGAGAAGGAATTTTCATTATGACAACCGAGGGAAAATTGGTTGAGGTTAACGAGTCTTTTGCAGTAATGCACGGATATACTGTTGAGGAAATGCTGCTTATGGATTTGAAAGATTTAGATACTTACGAAAGCGTCAAACTGATGCCTGAAAGAATGAACCACATTCTTGCCGGAAACAATCTTACATTTGAGGTAGAACATTTCCATAAAAATGGACATGTTTTTTCGCTCGAAGTATCAGCAAGTATAATTGCTTATAAAGGCGAGACATATATACAATGTTTTCACCGCGACATCACTGAACGCAAGCACACAGAAGAGGCTTTGAAGGAGAGTGCACTGAAATACCGTTCACTTATCGAATGTTCGAGTGATGCCATTTTTTGTGTTGATGAGATGGGTCAATATAAATTCACAAATAGTCTGTTTGCTTCAACTTTTGGAAAAACCCCCGATTATTTTATTGGAAAAACTTTCTGGGATATTTATCCTAAGGAACATGCCGATCACCGTTTCGAAGCAACAAAAAGATTGTTCACTACAGGCAAAAGCGAGTCTTTGGAAGTTGAAGTTCCTTTAACTGATAAAACTTTGTATTTCCTCGCTACAACCAATCCTGTAAAAGATGAAACAGGTAAAGTGATATTAAATCTTACTCATGCTGCCGACATCACCGCATTGAAACATACAGAAGAGGTTCTAAAAACCACACTCGCCCGAAACGAAGCACTCCTTGATGCCATTCCTGACATGATGTTTGTGTTCGATAGCAATGGTGTAATCGTTGATTTTCATGCCGAGAACCAAAATGAGCTATACTTAAATACCGAAACCTTCCTCGGTAAGAATCTTGAAGATATTTTGCCTAAAGAATTAGCCGACCTGACCAATAAAAAAATAGCTTCTGTTCTTGTCAGTGGACAACCCGACTATTTAACTTATTCCCTTGAAATAAAAGGAGAGACAAAGCATTTCGAATCGCGATATGTTCCCTGTGGCAATGGACAGGTTTTATCAATCGTTCGTGATATTACAGACCACAAGCAGGCAGAAAATGAATTAATCATAGCCAAAGAACACGCCGAACAAAGCGACCGACTAAAATCTGCCTTCCTTGCTAATATGAGCCACGAAATCCGTACTCCCATGAACGGTATTCTCGGTTTTGCCGAATTACTGAAAGAAGCCGATCTTTCGGGTGAGGAGCAGCAGGATTATATAGATATTATTCAGAAAAGCGGAGCACGAATGCTTAATATCATAAACGACATTGTTGACATATCGAAAATAGAATCGGGGCAGATGGAAGTCTCTGTTTCTGAAATAAATATCAACAAGCAAATCGAATTCATTTACATTTTCTTTAAACCGGAAGTTGAGAAAAAAGGAATTAAATTTTCGTATAATACTCCGTTGAATGATAAAGAGGCCACCTTATTAACAGATCGTGAAAAAATCTATGCAATTTTCACCAACCTTGTTAAAAATGCCGTTAAGTTTACCAATACAGGTTCCATTGAATTTGGGTATGTTGTTGCAATTGCAGCAAGGGAGCATGCTCCCTTGCTGCAATTGCAATTTTATGTAAAAGATACCGGCATTGGTATTCCTAAAGACAGACAAAAGGCCATTTTTGAACGTTTTATTCAGGCTGATATTGACGACACAAGAGCTTTCCAGGGAGCTGGTTTAGGTTTATCAATTACCAAAGCTTATATCGAAATGCTGGGTGGCAAAATTTGGTTAGAAAGTGAACAGGAAAAAGGTTCAACCTTTTATTTCACTATCCCCTATCAAACCGAAAAGGCCGTAAAACCTATAACTGCAAATCTCATTTCTTATCAGGATAATAGAGACATTACTAAGAAATTGAAAATATTGGTTGCCGAAGACGATGAAACCTCCGAAATACTCATTACCACCGTAATTAAAGCCTTTGGCAAGGAATTTCTAAAGGTCAAAACCGGAGTTCAAGCCGTTGAAACCTGTAGCAAAAATCCCGACATTGATTTGATTCTGATGGATATTCAAATGCCGGAGATGAACGGGTATGAAGCCACCCGCCAAATCCGACAATTCAACAAAGAGATCATAATCATTGCACAAACAGCTTATGGTTTAACCGGCGATCGCGAAAAGGCGATAGCAGCGGGATGTAATGATTATATTTCAAAACCTATCAGAAAAGATGATTTAATAAGAATAATAAAAAAGCACTTTAATAATTAAAATATCGAATTTGTAAAAAAATCATTACTGTAACATAATTTATTAAACTAATGCGAAAAAATTTGTTGACCGGATTTTACAAAAACAATGAAACAAAAATTTCTGATTTTGAACTCAACAGAAAGCTATTGCCTGCCAGTGATTTGCAAAGACGCTATATTTTAGCTCTTAGTATCATTGCTTTTTTGACA
>CAILKW010000304.1 GCA_903834845.1 uncultured Bacteroidia bacterium
TAACGGCTGAGGCTAATTGCTGTCGGGGATTATTGGAAACTTTAACTTACTTTTACTTCAAATCTTTATAAGAACGATAATCACTATTTCAGCACTTTACCCCGATTGCGATTAGCTTTTGTTACCAACCGATTGTTTTTCTTTGTTTGAAACTCTATACTTTGTTTTCAGCACGTCACATCATACAAACTCAAAACTTCGTTGGAAGGTTTGCGCGCTAGCGCTGGTTCTTACAATTGGTTGGTAACAGCTGTATATACCTAAAGTTGGGGATATATCGGCCTTATGCGTAGCTTGCTAGTTATACTATTTCGTTGATTTTGTGTTATATAAAAAATATTCACCTTATTTGGGCTTTTTTCCGTGTTGGTCATTTCTGTTACGTTTTTCATATTTAAATTTTTTTTTACTCTGCAAATTTACAAAATTTAATGAAAAGCAAGAGGTCGTAAAAATAAAAAAAAATATTTTATGCTTCAAAAATCCAACATATACAATGGGTTTTGTATCTGATCGAATCCTTTGGTGGTATAATTCGTTCAGTTTGTGTTTATTACAACCTATTGTTCATGGGTTTTACAGTTTTGGTGTTTCATTAGGTTTTGATTGTATGGGAAGCAGTTGTGGATGATTTTTGTTGACTTTATGCGCTAAAAGTTGTGCATATCCATCTAAAATGAGAAATAACCGGAAGATTTAAGGTAGGTATGTCCTGAAAAAAAAAGTTTTGGGTTGGTGTGTAGTAGCGATGCAGCTGATTTTTTTTGTTTTATAAATGAATTATCACTTGAACAAGCAAACGCACTGAATGAAGCCTGTTGATCGTATGGTTTGGCAAAGCTTCTGCTTATAAAGAGTAAAATTGTTTTAAAATTTCATTTTCCAGCTTAGATTTGTATTGGTCAAACTTGATTGTATTTACCGATCATAATAAATAAAGTTTCATTTGGAAGTGACTTTTTATATTAGTGTTAACCAACTTGTCACTAATGTTGAGTATTCACCAAATGTTAATTCCTCAGGAGTCCATTGATTTTCTTCACAAAGCTCCGGTAAATATGTATTGAATTTTTCGTATTCCGAAATTATTATACTTGCGCTTGGTATATTTTCGGTCGTTTTATTTGAAAGCCAATTTCTTATCACTCTTATAGCATCGTTTGGTTTATCGTTATGGTCTTTTATATCTTGTCCGGAAATGTCTGAAATGAATTTTTTAAATCTGAATTTGTCGCTCTCAATTATTAAGTATTTATTATCCTTTTGTTTTTTAGTTCCGAATTCCAAAGCACCCATACAAATTCCTAATTCAAGTGGCATGTTAAATCTTGGCAGTTTTGCAGTTGCATCAAGTGTTACTCGTGAAAGATCATGGATGGAATATTTACTCTGCCTGATTAATTCGATAATATTTTTAATCCTAATCCCACTTGAGTCTTCATACTCTTTTGAGCACCTTAAAACGAAACCGCATCTGTGAGTTACAAATAAAATGGCATTAAATATTTCAATATAATCATCGTCAAATGGACAATTAATGAAAACACTTCTGTCGTAATCTACCTGTTGTTTTTCATTATATGCTGATTTTCCTGTTTTTTAAATTAATTACAGCCGTTTCTGACTTCTTTGCAACTTCTTTCCTGATATTAGGATTTGCTTTTATAGAAACAGCTTCTTTTGTTATTCCTCTGAATGGTTTCCCATCAGATTTAACGTCAATAAATCTCCCGGTACTCGTGTCCTTTTTGACATAATTGCCGGTGGAAGGGTTAAAAACCTGACTCCTATCCTTAACTGGTTCATTTCTTGAGTTCTTACCGCTATTTGTAGCCATTTCTGTTGTTATTTATATTTTGTTTGTATCGAAATATTATTACAAAGATAAGCTATTTTAATAATCCAAATTTATGATTACTCTGCTGTTTCTATTATCAATTGTACTTTTGAAAATGTGGTTTTTAAATACTTAGTTCACAAAGGATTGCACAAGTTCGCAAAGTTAAAAACAGGTTTTGGTTGTAAGGATTCTTGCGGTAAGTGGCTCTTTAATGCCTCCGTTGCTATCGTCCTTTCGAAGCTTCGCCCTTTCAGTCACATACATAATATTTTTATGCGACTGATAAAGAATACTTAAATTCCTGTCTATACTGAGCGACAAGTACCAAATCGAATTTTGTCCGAGCACAATTTTTACTGGAATGCTCCATTTACTCAGGCATTGTAAAGATCGGTCTCATCAAATTTTCAGGTTTTAAAAGTAATAAATAATACAATAGTTCAAAAGAGGAGGTAAAAATATTTTGGAGAATGTTTGGGAATTTTCCTAATGATGTTTTAGGAAAAAAGAAGGTAAAATAGATATTCATTATCTTTTTTACTTAGGTTGAAACAAAAATAAGGTTTTTTAAGCGAATAAAATTTGATGCAAAATTAATATAATTGTGGTATTCAATTATTTATAACGATGTTCAACCCACTTCGGGGTTGCCGAGATGGGGTGTTCATTTACCCCCGGTTCCGCAAGCTACACCGGGGGCTATTCAAATTTAACCCGCTTCGGGGTTATTAGATGTGTATTATTTACCTTCCTTTGGTTTCAAGCTACACTGGGGGCTATTTACGTTTAACCACTCTGTGGTTATCGGGGTTTGTTGTTCATTTACCCCACGATTCCGTAAACTACACTATGGGCTATTTACTGAAAAGAATGTGAACAGTAAAAATCCTGATCCTGAAGGGATCAAACGTAAATAGCCATAGATGGAATCTATGGAAAGAGATGTAAACCCACCATGCCCGCGACCCTGAGAGGGTCGAACGTGAATTTAAAACGGTAAAACAGAAACGATGGCATTTTAATTGTTTCGCTCCTACGGAGCTTTATTGGGGGATGGTCAATTTTTACTACCGATATTTCGCTCCTATGAAGCTAAAGGAAACTCCGGTAACAATTACGCATAGTGATAGTCTCACTTGAAGTGAGGCTATCACTAAAGAAAACCTTAAAAAGAGTTATTAAGCAGGTTTGCACAATACAATTCTAAGATTTTAAACTAAGACAAACCATATTTTCATTTCGATCCTAACATTATTAGGTTTAAAGGTAAGAAAATAAGGTAAACAAGGTAAAATACATATTCATTATCTTTTTTACTTAGGTTGAAACAAAAATAAGGTTTTTTAAAGTGAACAAATTTTGATGCAAAATTATTATAATTGTGGTATTCAATTATTTATAAAGACGTTCAACCCGCTTCGGGGTTGCCGAGATGGGGTGTTCATTTGCCCCCGGTTCCGCAAGCTACACCGGGGGCTATTCAAATTTAACCCGCTTCGGGGTTATTAGATGTGTATTATTTACCTTCCTTTGGTTTCAAGCTACATCAGGGGTTATTTACGTTTAATCCGCTTCGGGGTTATCAATGTGTCTTGTTCATTTACCCCCGGTTCCGCAAGCTACACTTTAGGCTATTTACGTTTAACCACTCTAAAGTTATTGTGGTTGGTCGTTTATTTACACCCGGTTCCGCAAGCTACACTTTAGGCTATTTCCTGAAAAGAATGTGAACAGTAAAAATCCTGATCCTGAAAGGATCAAACGTAAATAGCCATAGATGGAATCTATGGAAAGAAATGTAAATCCACCATGCCCGCGACCCTGAGAGGGTCGAACGTGAATTTAAAACGGTAAAACAGAAACGATGGCATTTTAATTGTTTCGCTCCTACGGAGCTTTTTTGGGGGATGCTCAATTTTTATTACCGATATTTCGCTCCTACGGAGCTAAACAAAACTCCTGTAACAATCACGGATAGTGATAGTCTCACTTGAAGTGAGGCTATCACTAAAGAAAACCCTATAATGAGTTATGTATTTGA
>CAILKW010000305.1 GCA_903834845.1 uncultured Bacteroidia bacterium
ATAAAAATAAGGATAACATGGAGCAAGGAAACCACCATTCTCATATCCGAATATAACAACCATTGAGTTAAACCTGTTTTGAGCAAGCAGATCAAGGTATCTTTCCCAATAAGCCTCATCGTAAAATCTGCTCTCCCAATATGTTCTGTTCATAGTATAAAATGAAACTGCCCGCTGAGTAACATCAGGTTTTTCAGTGATTTCATGGACTTCACTCATTGGATTTTTCTTGTCAGTACTCCATCCGATTTGTGTTGCAACATCAAGCAAGCCATACATTAGTCCTTGGTCATCAAAACCGCTAACTACCCAAACTGGTTTGGTTTGCCAATCTGTCTTCCAGATTGATAAAGCTTCAGATACTTGAGGAAATACTTGATTTCCTTTTTTCAACATTTTAGCAGCTTCACCTAAACCTGTTGACAAACCAGTTACGATAATCAATTTTCCCTTTGCTTCATTTATTGCATCAACTTTTTCAAAAATGATGTTTTTCGATTTTAGAGCATTTGTCAATTTGGTAAGTCCATACAAAAAGGAAGTCCCAGGTCTATTGTCAGTTACAATTGATATTTCAGGAATTATATTTCCGGCATTGCAGTTAAACGTAGCTAACAAAATAAAAGTAAGTGATCTGAGCACATATAGTCTTATAATATTTACCAGAATAATACGAGGATGTTTCATCTTGACAGTACTTTACAAATTTTCAATTTCTTGTTCAGAAAGGCCACTTGCTTTTGAAATATCGGAATTTGAAATACCTAATTTTTTAAAATTTAAGGCGATAGCTCTCTTTTCTTTCTTAATTTTTTCATTAGAATATATTCTCTCTTGTTCAATTCCTTGTTCAATTCCCTTATCAAAAGCATCAGCCATTAGCGTTTTTTCTGTACTGATATAATCCCAGTATCTATCGTAAGTTTCGAGTTCTTCTTTGGTCAATCCACTTTCAAGTATCAGATCGGAGGCCTCTTTAAGTTCAGGAACCTCTAAAAAATCCTGTGATATTCCTTCCTGCAAATCGTTTATTTCGGACAAAAAACGCAACCATAACACTTGCAATTTCTTGTCAGTAAATTTCTTTGCTTTGAACTTAGGGAGTTCAATAAACACAAATTCCAATCCCTCCATCACTTTGCCACTATCTTGATTATGAATAATTTGATAATGATGAAGATAAGTATCAGCATTGTTATCGAAGTTTTCATTAATGATGTTAAGCGAATAAACAGGTTGTAAACCTTTGTATTGTATCCCTCTTCCAACTTGTTTTATATAAGCCTTTGAAGCAATAAACAATACCCTGCTTTTAAAACTATCGGTCCATAGCATTTGCATTTCGACTATAAATTGTTGTCCTTTTTCGTCAATGCACCGAACATCAACAATTGAATTTGCAAACATAGGTATCTCAGGCACCAATTCGGCAGGCAAATATTCCAACGAATGGATTTTTTTACCTTCCGCAAGAGGCATAACAGCATTAAGAAAACTTTTTAAAATATGTGGGTGCTCACCAAATATTTTCTTAAAGGTTAAATCATTTTTCGGGTCAAGATAACGCATATTATCATTTGTTTTTGATCACAAATATACGATGAAATTAAGAACATCACTAATGAAAAAAGACATTCAACCAAGCCATACTTAAGCTCTTGGTCATATAACGACAGACTAGCCATACTGCTGTTGATAGTCATTCAGACTACAGGATTTATAAAACTTCATATAATTCAGGAACTATATGATTTCCACGTAATTTGTGATTCTGATTAACAGTTATTTGATACTAACAAGATTAATTTAAGGAATAAATAAGGCATATTAAGATACTATTACAACCTCATGATCAGTAATTTTATTGACAATGAAATGAATCCATCCATTCTTGACAGAACCAGAAATAACCTCTTCTGATACCAGAAACTTCAAACTATTTCCACCAACATCTTGTGTTAATTTTAAACTAATCTTTACAGGACCTATTGGAATATATTCGTCAACAGGTTGCCGCCATGTTCCGGCACTTGTCAGATTGACCAAATGTATAATCATCCGTCCGGACTGACGGTAAATGTTGCAATCAATGAGACCCTGACCCTCCACAACTATAGGAATATCCTCTTTTGAAGTCCAGCGAATAAGGTTTGCAAGCAGGTTTCCATGGTCGGGAAGGTTATACCGACCAAACTGTCTGTCTATATCAGCAGGCATAAAAGCAATGCGACCAATTCCTTGTTTTGTATTTAATATCAAACCTGGTATTTCTGTTTTGGGTTCTCGCATCCATGCAGTTTCAGGTGGATATATGGGGAATTGCGGAATAAAGGTCATCAGTACCTCTGTACCGAAATCAGTTTTTAACAGCTCTAATAAACCTCCAAAAGCGATAATATCTGTTTCATCGAATCCTTTCAAAACAGTATGGCGTGTGCCACTAACTTGAGGTTCCAAACCTGTTTGCGGGCCGTCAACGTTTTTGCGTAACTCTGGCGTAAGACGCAGGTAAGTATGATATGTATCGGTTGAATTTTTTTTTAGATTTGTAACGGAATCATGTTGGGATTGTTCTAAACGATGAACGCCAAAAAGATCACCGAAAGCATAATCTAAACGGCGAGCTCCCCATTCATTATATAAACTACTCTCTCCTGTTGCAAAAAGACCACCACCACCTTCAACGAAACGTTTCACTGAAGAAACTTGATTATCAGTCATAACACCGAGATTGGGAAGAACCAATAATGACAGGTTTTTACTTTCACGATCGATATGATCTGCATGAACCGGAAGAAAAGGTATTCTGGCACGAATTAGTGCCTGTGTTATACCTCGCCAGGGAAGTTCCACTAGTGACTCAGCATCATCTCTGCCATAGAAATCCATATTCTGTTGAGACCAAACAACACCGACTTTAGCCACAGGCATCCGATTGATTAGGAATTCTTCGTTTTTTTTGTGCCAGGCGAAGACAGCTCCTGATGTATTATAAATTCGGCGATCTTCGTGAGATGCTCCCACATAGTGCCACCAGGGTTGAATTCCACCCGCTATTCCTTCAAGCATCCACATGCGAGCCTCGGGTACAGGTTTGCTTGCCATCCGAAATGTTGGCTTTCCTGCCTGATACATTGCCATACTTTCAGGAACAAGTTTATTCCACCCCAGAAGACCATGAATAAGCTTACCTATATTCGAATTTTGTTGAAAACCATCCGAATCGCTTCGCGCTTGTGAGTCAAGCATGATTATGCCAGCCCGTTGGCAAATCTCTTTAAAGTCGCGAAAGCTTCTTGATTGTCCACTGATCGAGCCACTGTTCATTCCAGACCAGATACAGTCAGAACCCCCTGCCGATTTAGTTATACGATTGTTCAAGTCCCATATTTCCAGCCTTCTATCATAATTCCATCTAATCCATTCGCGATAAGCGAGATCATCCCAATTTTTTTTAAGTGGTATTTGCTTTCCTGTTTTTTCGAGAAAACTCTTTTTGCAATTATCACAATAACATATTGTATCGCGACCCAAACCGCTCCAGCTATTGTCAGTGAAACCTTCAGGATGATATAATCTAGAGATTTCGGTGAGGATCGCCGGAATATGCTCGTTGTAGTAAGGACTATTTACACAAGTTATAAAAAGATCACCGGATTTGTACGGTTTACCAAAAGCATCAATAGCAAACCAATCTGGATGTGCTTTGTAAAACTCTTCATGGGCACGGTTGGAATCCATACGGGCAAATACAACCAAGCCATCTTGATGGGCAGCTCGACATAAATCTCCAAACAGGTCACGTCCCGCGAGAAACTGAGCCTGGCGGTGAAGGGGCACACTGCTCGGATAATAAGCAACAATGCCACCGGCGTTTATAATTACACCTTGCGTTTGTGTGTTTTTCCAGTGCCCACGCCACCATTCAATATCGTAATGAGGAGGGTCTTTTTCAGTAATGTTTGTTTGGCCCCATCGTGTAACCCGCTTATACCATGGAATTCTATCAGTGGTTTTATCTTCATTTACGGATTTATTTACAGCTATAGCAATGAGATCAGCACTGGCCAGAGTGGCCGTTGCTGAAGTAGCTTTCTTTAGAAATGACCTACGACCTTTATTTGCTTTGCCCTGTTGTTTTAATTCTTGATTACTCATTTTTCTTGTGAGAAAGGAAATAAAAAAAGTGTTTTAACAATTATGTGTGTTTTAGCCGAGACCTGACAAAAGTAATCAAGACCAAGGAATAAAGTACAAAGAGAATCAGCAATTATAGGTATTCGTATATTTTCTTTTACAGCTGAAAACATTAAATGCCATAAATTCATGTTAATAAAGCATTTAGGTCAAAATGACATATTTTAACTCCCCTATCTGTCAAATTTTCATTGGCTATTTTTTTCTATTATTTATATCGAATTGATAATTAATTTTTTAAGGTTTTTGCTTGGTAGGAAGCTTATTTGGCATTTTATTTGGAAAAAAGGATGTGTAAACGCAATAAGGCGTTTAAAATTCAAATAAAGTTTAACAATTAATGAATGGAGGACTTAGTTATGACACTTTTAAAAACATCAGACAGAGCGATTCCAACGTTTCCATCTTTTTTCGATAGCTTTTTTTCAAGAGATTTGATGGATTGGAACAATTCGAATTTTTCGACTACTAATAGCACACTTCCGGCAGTGAACATCAGAGAAAACGATGAATCATTTGTTATTGAAGTAGCAGCACCCGGCCTTGCAAAGGAAAATTTCAAGGTAAATCTTGACAGAAATCGCCTTGTAATTTCTTCAGAGATGCGTGACGAAAAAACCGATAACTTTAAAAAGTACTCTCGCCGCGAATTTAGTTATCAGTCTTTCGAACGTAGCTTTTCTCTACCCGAAGGAACAGTTGATAGCGAAAACATTTCTGCTAAGTATGCTGACGGAATTTTGTTGGTTTCACTTCCTAAAAGGGAAGAAATCAAACCAAAGCCCGCAAGAGACATCGAAATTTTATGATTTGATTCTGAACCGCTCTCTCACGAGGGCGGTTTATTCATATTATTGAACTGTCAATCGCAGAGAGGTAATAAAACCAACGGTGGTAAAACCGCAATGATGAAAACAATAGTGGAATTCCCATTGCGATGTAGGCAAGCGAAAGCGAGGCTAACGGGAAAAAGGATGTTTTGCGAAGGAATATTCCTAATGAGATCATACTTAGCATCATGACATAACTGCGAAGGCTGAAAAATTCGTAAATTCTGTGAATACCCTGGTGAAGGTTTATGATCCGCTCAATATGACTATGAGAAATTCGCGAAAAAACAAAAACAAAGAATATCAGTCCGAATCCAATAGAGGCAACCAGATTTAACCACGAAAAACCAGATGAAGCCGCAAGTAATGTACTACCTTTAAACAGTAACATTCCACCTGCAAACATCCAGACAATGGCTGCCTCAAGAAGAAGCCCTCGCTTTGAAACACCCATGCTGACAGATTTTAACATACTCTTTAACTATTACTCTTAATGCCGTTTATTGACCTCCAAAGTTAGGATATTTTTGTCATTTGTATTATCGAAGGATCTTTTTCTATGGGTTTTTGTGGTTTATACAAAAAAAGAGCCTTACATTTAAAGTAAGGCTCTTTTTTAATAGATTGATTTAGTTTGTGAAAACTATGTGAGATTTAATTTTACCCCTTTAGATTCATTTTCAAAGATTCAGTACCAGAATGGTGATGGAGCAACTACTATTTTAATTTTACATTTGTCGCAGTCGGTCCTTTTTTACCGTCAATTACCTCGAATGTAACCTCATCGTTCTCTCTAATTTTGTCCACAATACCAGTCACATGAACGAAATACTCTTTTTCGGTTCCATTCTCTTTGATAAACCCAAAACCCTTAGATTCATTGAAAAACTTTACTTTACCTGATGCCATTTTTAATATTTTTTAATCATCGCAAAAATAACTTAAAACTGATGGATTACAATGGGTTTAAAAAAAATTATTCAATATGAGTCTAATTGATATTGGGAGTAGTTTCAAAATAAAGCTCATCTATCAATGCGATAATTTGACCTAAATCTGCAATTGTAACCCAAATCATCATATTTGGAGGCTTATGTAAAAAAAGAGCCTTACATTTACAGTAAGGCTCTTTTTTAATAGATTGATTTAGTTTGTGAAAACTATGCGAGATTTAGTTTTACCTTTACCCCTTTAGATTCATTTTCAAAGATTCAGTACCAAAATGGTGATGAAGATACTACGATTTTAATCTTACATTTACCGCATTCGGTCCTTTTTTTCCTTCAGTTACTTCGAAGGAAACCTCATCGTTCTCCCTAATTTTGTCCACAGTACCACTCACATGAACGAAATACTCTTTTTCGGTTCCATTCTCTTTGATAAACCCAAAACCCTTAGTTTCATTGAAAAACTTTACTTTACCTGATTGCATTTTATTATTTTTTTAATCACGACAAATATAACTCAAATTGATGAAATACAAAGGATTTAAAAAAAAAAATCATAATTCCTTTAATTAAAAACAATATAAAAATATATTGTAAATATAAATGGTGTTTGAAGTGCTTTTATTTAATTAAAATCGGTAAAATTCATGCCATTGAATCTTTTATTGCTTTATTCTGCGCCAGGTAAAGTCTAATGCGTAATCCGCAGCCACTCTTTTTGCGAAATTATCCGCATTCCTTGTAATAAAACACAGATGTAACAAAATACATTCTTCAATATTATCGTTATGAGTTTGAAACTTGAACTAGAAATTGTCGTATCTCCATAAATTTGATAACAGTTACCCCAACCACAAAAGTGATTGATTGATGTTTTCTCCTGATTTGAAAGCAAAAGTATGCCTAAAAAATACGGAGGGTATTAAATCAAAAATGAGTTTTTAGTGAACTTTGGAGCAAGGGCAATGTGAATCTAAAATCGCTCCCTTTCCCGTAATCGCTTTCTACCCAAATTTTACCCCCATGTTTTTCAACAAACTCCTTGCAAATCAATAAACCTAAACCATTTCCTTTTTCATTGGCTGTTCCTTTGATTGTTTTTTTGTGTGTAATATTGAAAAGCTTTTTTAAAGTTTCGGTGTCAATTCCTACACCATTGTCGGAAACAGTAATCGTAGTATTTGACTGATTTTGGTCCGCAAAAATATTAATCTTACCACCTGGTCTCGTGAATTTTATTGCATTTGAAATCAGATTCCGTAAAATTGTTTTCAGCATATTAATATCCGCAAAAATTGTTAACTCATCGCCATCAAAATTATAAATGGAAATGTTTTTCTCTTTGGCTATCTGGTTAACCGTTTCAATAATACCAGTACAAACACTTGATAAATTAATTTTTTGGGGTGCATGAGGCAAATTTCCCGATTGCGCCCACAACAATAAATCTTCAAGCAAACTATAGGTGTTTTGTGCTGATTGATTAATACTATTTGCAATGCTTTCTATTTTCCCAGCATCAAACCGGGAAGAATTGGCTGCCAAAAGTTCTGACAGACCCAGAAATCCATTAAAAGGACCTCTTAAATCGTGAGCAAGTATAGAGATAAATCTGTCTTTATCTAAATTGAGTTTTGTTAATTCATTGCTTTGGCATTGTATTTCTTCGTTTTTTTCATGAAGCTCTAATCTTTGTTCAATTTCTTTATTCAAAGCATTTCGATAAATATTCATAAATATTCTCAGTGAAATAACTATTGAGGCAACAATAAGAAAAAAACCTAAAATAATATCGGGTAATCTTGCCTCTTTATTCAAATAACCAATCACTATTTGTGGAAATTCATACTCGATGACTAACAGAACAGTAATAACAATGATAGTTAAGATAGAAAAGTACAAATAAGAATTATATTTCGATGTAATAATTATCCAAACAAATATTAGAATTGCAAAAAATGGTATTGGACCAAACGACCCTGCGTTGATAATCCAAAAAAAAGGTAAAAATATAATAATTGTAAACCCAAAAAACAAATGATAAAACCGATTGAAATTTTTCGACTTTATTGAATACAAAAACAAGAAGATATAAGATATTGCGATAAAAAATGACCCATATACTGTTAGAATCGGCATTCCTGTTATATAGTTTATTGGTACTGATATGAAGCAAAGGAGAATTACAACCACTGAAATAGTATTAAGTATTATGTGTTCTAAAATATAATCTGAACTTATGCCTAATATTTTTCTTAATTGAAACCTCATTTACTGCTTTCTTTAAAAGTTAAAACTATAATTTTTTACATTGCAAACTTACCAATTTATTGCCTGTTTGCAATGCTGTTCCAAAATCGTTGCTTAATCTACAAGTGTAAGATCTTTTTTACAATATCGAAATTTTCATAGGGATATTAATATTTAATCGAACTCCATTTTCGGGGTAAATAAGTTTTTCAGCAGACCCTAATAACTGACATTTAATACGTTAACAATTACTTAGCTAAACTAATATGGAAATAAATGTCTGAAAAGTTGAAAGTAAATATGTACGTTACCGAAAAACCTCTTTTTTGCATTACCTGACCCGATTTCTCCAGAAATAGTTGTTACTTTATTGCTCCCCAATGTTCGGACCACGAAAGTCACTTTCTTAGTTGAAATTCGGAAAGTGATTTTATCTTTGTCACATCAGTAAAACGTAAAAAGGCTCTTCTGGAGAGCAACCTTTTAGGGATATCCTGATCCGATAGAATGAGACCGCGTTCAAAGCCTGCCTTTTTAAAACTCATTCTTTCGGTATATGCCTAAAAAAAACTCATTGCTATTTGGTACGAAGCATCAAAACTATGCAGCTGGCAGATATAGAGAGACAGGCATAACCCTTTCAATTCCCTGATGGGTCTTGACATTGTTATAGTATTCAAAGAACTTGTTCAAACCTTTGTAAAGGTCTGTACCATCTATGGGAGGGCAAATATACACATAATCTTACTTGACCGTCCGCCAGAGACGCTCAATGAAAATGTTGTCGGTCGCCTTTCTCCTACCATCCATGCTTATGGTGATTTTAGCATCTTTTTCAACATATTTTGTCCATAGTTCGCAGATAAACTGGCTTCCTTGGTCAGAGATTATGATTAAGGGTTTGCCGTGCCGTGCTCTCGCGTTTTTTAGTACAGACAGGCTGTTTTCCGCATC
>CAILKW010000306.1 GCA_903834845.1 uncultured Bacteroidia bacterium
ATTCATGTGTTCAAAAAAAATAAACACATAGGTGCATAGGAAAAAAATAGGCACATAGGAATTCCGAACCATCATTTCTATCGAAATCCACAAAAAAACCGGTTTTGACTATCTTTAAACCTCACCGGGGCCATCTTTTTTGCAAAAAAAATTACACCTGTATATTCCAAATCCTCATTTCCCGATTAAATCCATGTACAACAATTTTTTAGCCGAAGCCACGATAATAATTTTGGTAGTCGTACAATTGTCGTAAGGTGAATATTGGTACAATTGGGCTGTGGCGGTTTCGATTGCCCGGTTTACTTCGGGTTCGGCTTTCTTTTTCGATTTTAAAAATTCCGATTTTATGTATTTTAGTTCTATCACATAACCATATCTTACATAATCACTGTACCTGGGTTCCGGCTCCAGATAAATATCGGCAAAGCCTTGATTCAATTCCTTTTCGCTGTAAACCCTGAAAAGATTGGTCATGTTAAACCAGGCAAGGAGAAAGGTTTTTATCCCTTCTTCGTGAAATACGAAATCGCGAATAGAAACTGCTTCATAAAATTTACCAACAATATATTGCAAAACCGGTTTCCAACTGTTCTTATTGGCCATTGCGCTAAAGGCGTTCCCCAGAAAATACCGGTCAATATTTAGGTTATATACTTCATTTAGTGATCTTTGGATAAACTCCCATAATATGGTGTTGATCATTTTATTGGGTATCGTATAGGTATATTTTCCAAAAGGTGTTATCTCCTTGATGGAAGTAAAACCAAGATAAAACAGTAGCGAAAGAAATTTTTCCTTGTCAATCAATTCGTTCAGGGCAAAACTTCGGACAAATTCACCTGAAGCTTCTCCCTTTTCAACCACTTCCCTTAAAACTGAAAAACTACCGTTGAGTTTATCGTCTTTGGTAAGCAAAAGCCGGAACTTGCCATAATCGGTACGCATGTTCTCATCGGTCAAAATTATAGGCCTATTTTTGGTTTTAATGTATTGGTTAATATAGTACAAAACTGAAATTGTATTATATATCTTTTCTAAGTTGCTATTAAAAGAATAACCGTTGTACCATTGGTTAAAATCCTCAAGAATAGAACCTAACGATTGGTTAAAAATGCCAAACGAATCGTAGTAATCAAGTATCTGTTTTGCTTCTTCATTATTAATTCCGATCATAGCCGACAGTTGCGGGTCTTGCGAAATATTGTCACCTATATTGAAACCACTTGTAACATCAGCCATTACCAAGGGCGAAACGCCGGTAATGAACAGGCGGTCTATTTCGCGATTGTCGGTCAGACCCTTCAGGTTAGTGAAAAAATTCCGTAAGAAGCCACCGGCATGTGTTACCTTTATGTAGGTTTCTTCGCCATGTTCTGTTAAAATGTTATTGGCAAAATTATCGTATTCATCAATGATTACAAAAGAATGGATATTTTTCTGTCTGAGCTTGATAAACAAATCCCGTAAAATATCCATATCTTCAAAATTGGATGATCTTATCCTATCAATGTCATTGATGTTAAAATTAAAAATATCATTATATTTATCTATAAAATATTCAACTTCCAATTGGATATATTTTAAAAAAGAAGTTCTTATTTCGGAAATATCGCCAAACGTTTTTACCATCGAAAAATTAAAGCGCAGTACAGGAAAAGTATTACGAAGCGGTGTCGGATTTTTGCCAATGTAAGTGTCTCCAAAAAGTGCATTGAATTGATCTTTAGCTTTTATATCGTAATAATGGTGAAGCATAGAAACAAATAGACTCTTGCCAAACCTGCGGGGACGAAGAAAAAAAT
>CAILKW010000307.1 GCA_903834845.1 uncultured Bacteroidia bacterium
ATGAAAAAATATACTTAACTGGGGTAAAGGTTACAGAACAAGAAAAGGAAAAACTAAACATCTTAAGAAATGATTTTCATGGCAATTGGAACTACGTAATCTCACCTAATTTGTGATATTTATTTATTGACAGTCCCTTAATGGCCTTTTGGTTAAAGAAAAACGGAATCAGCAATGCCGTTGATCATTTCAGCAAACAGGCTATGGAAGATTACTGTGAGTATCTTGGAGAGAAATTTTACGAAGCTTTTGGTGAGGAATTCGGAAAAACTGTTGTATCATTGTTTGCCGACAGTTTTGAATTAGCGAGTCTTTCAAGTGGTATCAATTGGTCAAACGGTTTATTGGAAGCATTTAAAAATGAGAAAGGTTATGATCTTACAAACTATCTGCCTGCTATTTGGTGGAATGTAGGTGATATTTCGCCGAAAATCAGATACGATGTGAACGATTTCCTTCATAAAACAGGGCTTAAAGTTTTCTTCAGGACATTTCTTGGATGGTGCGAAGAACATCATATTCAGGGAAGAATTCAGGCTTATGGTTTTAATACCGATAATATCGAAGCATCTGGCATGACACATATTCCCGAAATGGAGATTACTGCAGGAGAGAAAGATGCAGCTGATTGGTTCGATACAAGGATAGGCCCCAAAAAATATGTAGCTTCGGGTGCTCATCTCTATGGACGAAAAGTCGTTTCTGCCGAAGTTTATACTTTTATTCATTGGGAACGATATAGAGAAACTCTCGAAGAATTAAAGATTGCAAGCGATGGTTATCTTCTTTCAGGAGCCACAAAGTTTTACAATCACGGTTTTAACTTTTCTCCTGAGAAAATCGTTTCTCCCACGCGCTCATTGCCTTTTGCCGCTTATATTCAGCCTCAGAATGTTTGGTGGAAATATTACCCGAAATTGGCTGAATACATTGCCCGTTGCTCGTATTTATTGAGGCAGGGAGATTTTGCCCCCGACATTGCCTTGTATTCACCTTTGGCGAATCAATGGGCCATCAATGTAATGAATATGCGTAAATGGACTCGTGAATTTGAGTGGGGAGAATTGGGAAATCTCCTAATCTCAAATGGATATGATTTTGATCTGATTAACGATGATGCTTTACAAAATTTCGCAAAAATAGAGGGTGGAATTATTAAAATCCGTAATCTTGAATACAAGTTGCTTATACTTCCCAATGTTGAAACAATCCCTTTAAAAACGCTCCAATTCATTGAAAAATATGTTGATAATGGTGGTGTAGTAATAGCATTGGAACGGATACCAGAACGATCAACAGGTTTTGTAAACTATAGTGAATCAGATCAAAAGGTTAAGAAGATTACCAATAGTCTTTTCAATAAACCTAAATTTCCCGAAAACCGAACCGATAATCCTTATGGGCTTCAGGAACCTAAACCGGCAGAGGGTGTTATCATGAATTCTTATGGAAAGGGGAGGAGCTACCAACTTAAAAATGTAATTGACCGTCAAATATGGTGGGACAGGCGGAGCAGTACTCTTGACCCTTTTCTCGAAACAATCCGCAAACATCTTGCGCCCGATTTCGGTATTGATTTTGCTTACGAAGGTTTGCGAAAGAACGAAGGTCTTACTTTTTTACATCGAAAATTGGGTGAGAGGGATATTTATTTTGTTTCCAATGTTCAGGATAAACAGAGTACAATCCCTGTGACTTTCCGGGTTAATAATAAAATGATTCGTCAATGGAATCCTTATACCGGTGAAATAACACAAATTCTCAATTTTTGCGAAGCTAAAGATGGGATAAAAGTGCCACTCAATCTGGCTCCCTACGAATCGTTTTTTCTTGAATTTTCACCGGGGGTTCCCGAAACATTTATCACAAAATCAAATTTTTATAAAATTGAGGATGCGAAGTCCAATATGTTGAATGCTTTGACTTTGCAAAATGGAACTTACATCACTTCAGTAAAATCCGGTAACATTGAAAAAACGATTACTTCCGTGGTTTCAGGTATTCCGGCTCCTTATCTTGTTTCTGGGAATTGGACAGTTGAGCTACAAGGGGAGGGGTTTCCACTTTTCAAAAAACAATCTGATTTTCTATTTTCATGGACTGAAAACCAGATTATTAGAAATTTTAGCGGAACCGGCAGGTACGAAATCAGTTTTATACTTTCGTCTGATTACATCAATAAAGACTTGAAAATACTTCTTGATCCCGGAAAAGTAGGGAATATTGCTGAAGTGATAATAAATGACAAAAACATTGGCACTATCTGGATGCGCGGGCAAAAATTGGATGTTACTTCAGCATTAAAAGAAGGTGACAATAGACTAATAATATTGGTAACCAATACTTTGATAAATCGGATTTCGGCAATGAAAGAACCGCCGCCTGTCCCTGAAGATCTTGTTTCGAGATTCGGAAGTGGTGCTGTGATTAAAGATATTCCAAGAGAATTTGGATTTAAGCCTTTGCCTGCATCAGGATTGATAGGACCTGTACAATTAATTCCCGTTAAGGTAGTTACCTGCAAATATTAAGCAACAGGATAAAGGCTTTGGAAAAAGGTTACCGGCAGAACTATGCCGAATGGGGTTATTGTCTTTAAAATTTGAATGTAAACAATATTAAGGACGTATTAACAGAGATTTTCTCGCATTAAGTAACTTTTCTTTGAGGTGTTTTTGCTTTTAGATCATTCATTAACTTTCTGAAATCTTTCAGTTCCTCCTCAGTCCATGGTTCGGATTGAACGGTAAAATCTACATTCTTTGGTTCCTTAATATTTCCCATTTTGTTATTATTTAAAAAATTGTGAAATCAGTCTTTGTGCGGCATTATTTGATTAATTATTCAGTTTTATCATAATTAGTTGCTCAATATCGGGAAGAAGAGAATCATTTGTTATTTCAATTCGAATACCACGGCCTTCAGCATATTTTGTGGCTTGCATCAAATCTTTTTTAATATCTGATGATATGTTACTCTCCATTACAATGTCAGTTGCTTTTTGTCCAAATACAAATGCGACTTTAAAATATCCATCTCTTGGCAAAAAGTATAAAATTGCTCTTTTTTTGTCTTTAATCCGAAAATTCCAACCATATTTTTGCCCCGAATGGTTCCATTCCGCTAAACCATTCGGATATTTGCTAAAAACAAAATCATGAATCCGTTTCCACAAATTATATGTAGAATCCAATTTCTCAACCAAATCCTTGTCCGTTGGTTTAATCGCTTTATCCCGAAAAATACTAATCTCTTCCAT
>CAILKW010000308.1 GCA_903834845.1 uncultured Bacteroidia bacterium
CCGTAGTCATTTGCTTCAGCATTTGATTGTCCATCAATAATATAAGCATCACCACAAACAATATTGCCCATTGTATCAAGTACCTCTTCACTAATGCCTGACTTTGATCCAAATTCAACCCGGTATTTAATCAGACCCGGCTTAAGTTTGGCTGAGAAATGGTAAGTGCGGTCAAGGGGGAGTTTTTGCATCTCATTGTGATTCAAAACACCATCTGCAAATACTTTTAAAAAGACGGAATCGGCCACCTTGTCAAGGCTTCCGTTATAGTATAAAGTTCCCTCATTTTTGTCATTACGTGTATAGAACTGGTTGTTTTCGGGCTTTTCGTCTTTTTCGGGTTTCCATTCTACCCATTCATCTTTCAACGGTTCCCTGACCGATATGGTTGTTGAACTAACGCTTTCTTCGCCACCATTATCGACAGTCAGGGTCACCTTCATGGTGCCAGAGTTCAGTGCCCTAAGGAGGATCAGCTTATCTGAACTAATTTCTTTTACAGTAGCAATATCTGATATACTCCAACTATATTTCAGTTCACTAACCCCTTTTGATTTTAATACATTCAAATTTTTGAACTCCGGAACTACTTCGATTCTGGAACGTCCGTCCCAGGTTTTTGGGGCTTTTATGACGAACGCAGGTTCAGGAATATCTTCCTTTATAACAATTGGGATATTTTTTACCCTTACCTCGTTGGGATAAATAGCCTTAAATTTGAGGGTCAGCGATTGGTCCCCAACCACGCGACCTGCATTGAAGGTAAAGGAGAGTTGATCGGAAGCAAGTATGGTTTCCCCGACACCGCTTTTAAGCATCCAATAAACCTTCTGAGCTCCTCCAGCTTTCGCAGTTAGGGTGGCACTTTTACCTTCCTTAATAGACATTCTGGTTTGTGAAACAGAAAAATCATCTCCTTTCTGAACCATTGACCCGATGAGTGTTTGTGCAGGTTGTTGGTTTTCATATTGAAGTTTAATCCAATTGGCTGAACGAACCACGTTGGAAATTCTGACTTCATCGATATCGCCATTAAAGCGATACCGATCCCATCCGCCAATCCGTATTTTAACAGGAGAAGGGATATCAAGAAGCGGAGTAGTAGCTCCGTCAAGTTGGCCATTAATGTAAACCCTTGAGTTGTTTTTGGTATAAGTATGAACCACCTGACACCATTGGTTCAATGGAAGGACACTTTGCCCCTCAACATCAGCAAAGTAACATTGGATTGCAATATGAGAAGGACTTCTGTAATTCATCATAACCTTACCATGCCGCTGCTCCTTACCCCAAGCGAGAATTGTCGAATTCAGTTTATCAGATCGAAACCATGCTTCGGTGGTACTTGAACCAGCCCCTAAAGGGTAAGTTTGAATATTATCTCCTCCATTTATCCCCTGTCCTTCATAAAAATGTTTTGCCTGACCAATGATCCCCTCAACTGGTGTGGTGCCTTCGTCTTTTGAAAAGGCAGTACCAACTTCATCTTTAACAGGATCGGTCATGTGCCAGACACTGAGGTATCCGTTGGATTCATTGAACACTTTTTTCCCGTCCGATTCGTCTCTTGCATCCGGTTTCCCCCAAAAAACCTTAATTTTCTGTCGCTCATTACCTCTGATGCGGGGAATTCTAACCCAGATACTTGCTTTGCCTTCGGCTCGATTCCATTGTTCAATTTGATAGCTCAATGCAACACCTTCACTTGAGCAAAAACGGATATCTTCGCCGTGCTCATCTGCTTGATTAAAGTCAAATATACCTTTGTGAAGTCTTATCAAAAGAGGAAAATTATCTTCAGAGGCTGTTTCGATAATCGCAGCACCTTCGGGGGTAGTGAGGATAAACATTGAACCTGAATATTTCCAATCCTTATACTGAGCCGAAGCCATTTCAAAGAACAATAGGAGCATTAATGACCCTGCAAAAAAGTTTTTATCCATTATATTATTAACCTATTAATTACGATGAAACTGAAACCAGTCAACTTTAAACAAATCATCTCCTTTTCCTTCGAATCGTAGCCACAACGAATGGACCCCTTTAATGTTTCGGATTTTACATGTTAATGGAATATAGGTTTTACCGTCTCCGTCTCCCTGAACATTCATTGAACCAATTGAAGGGCCCCAGGCTGCATCGAGTCCAAAATCAATTCTTCCCGGATTCATTCCGGGAGCAATCATCACGGTCAGACTATCTGCTCCTTCAGTAAAATCAAAGTATTTAAAAACGGCTTTGTCATCATTTTTGATTCCGGAAAGTTCTTCATTATCAACAGCAAACGCCTGTACCCTGACATTGCCCCATAACAGGCACGCTCTTTCTGCATCCATTTTTACTAATGGATCTAAAGGGCCGGAAGCACCTTGTGTGGTCATTTCTGCCTCTCTTATACTTCCATCTGCATTGAAATAGATGGGTTCCAAGCATGTTTTTCTCATGGTAAAACAACCGTGCGTGGAGCGGTGATAAAAAACATACCATTGTCCTTTAAATTCCACAATAGAACCATGATTATTCCAGTTACCCGGATCGCAGCGATCGTTGTCAATGATAACACCACCATAAGTAAAGGGCCCCATAGGTGATTTACTCGTTGAATAGCCTATGCAGGTAGGTCTTCCGACACGCCCCATGTGTGCATAAACAAAGTAATAAATGCCGTTTCGCTTGACCATGTATCCTCCTTCGTGAAAAAAGTGTTTCTTTTCAGTTACCACATTTTTTACGATAGTGGTCGTATCAATTTCCGTCATGTTGGGTTTAAGCTTAGCAATCTTAGCATTAAACTGACCCCAGATATAATAAGCCTGACCATCATCATCGATAAAAACGCAGGGATCTATCTCATTAATTCTTTTAACATACAGGTTTTTTCCGTTCATAAAAGGTCCTAAAGGCGATGTTGACGTAGCAACACCTTCAGTATATTTGCCGCTTGCCAGACAATAATACAGGTAATACAAGCCATCTTTATATTGACAATCAGGAGCATATAAAGCAGCATCGGTATAGGGAACCTGATCGCCCTTCCCCTTTGAAGCAAAGGCATTTTCGGTAATCGTCCAGGTTTTTAAATCAGAGGAACTTAAGACATCATGCCGCCACGAACAGAAATAACTGGGTTTTTCATCACGCGAACCATAAATATACATTTTACCATCTTTCCAGACATGGGCAGATGGGTCGGCGATATATACCCCGGGAGAAACGATGGGATTTTGGCTTCGCAAATGACCTGTCAGTAATAAAGCAATCGTGAGCAGAGTAAAATTTTTCATATTCAATATTTGACTATTATGCTTAATATGAGCTATATCGTTTAATCTATATTTTTTTTAAAAGCGGTCTATTTAGGCTTTATATCTAATATGATTAATTGCTTTGACGGGACGACCAATTGCCAACTATTTTTCTTTTCATTTTGCTGAAGAATTCCATTGCCTTTTTTCAGCTGAAAATAGTTCATACCAGATGGTGCCTCTAAAGTAATTGTCTGATCCTTGAAGGATAATAGGCTAACTATGATGTGGTCTTTTTCCCATTTGAGACTTTTTACCTCTACTTGTCCTCGGCACAATACTCCTTCGATAGTGCCGTCAGTCCATTCCATTGGAAGCGCGGGCAAAAGCTGAATCTTACCCTCTTCAGAAGCGACAAGCATTTTGATAATCACGGCAGGCATTCCTCCGCTAATGTCCATATTAAACAGCGACCTATGATTGTGCATAGAGGCTAAGTTATTAAGCCAATAACGATTAACCAGAGGTATCAGACAATGATATGCCAGATCGCTCTCTCCCAAGCTTGTAGCCGCCTGTCCAAGCTGAACTACTCCAAATGACATAAAGCCCAAACCATTATTCTTCCAGTGCTTTTCAAGTTTAATTTCGATCACCTTTTTGAAGGCTTTTCGAAGTACCGAATCCTGCGCAATCTCATCAGGCATACCATCAAAAAGGGCGTAAAGCTGGGATGAATGCCTGTGATTTAGCTGATCTTTCAGTAATGGTGTGAGCCATTCTTTAACAGCGCCATCTTCATTGATTAAATATTTTGGCATTTTCTCCAGCATTGAACGCCAAATAATAATTTTGTCTTTGTTGACACCTAATTCAATTGAAGCAGAAATGATATTGCGCAATAACTCAGTAGCAGCGGCAATATCCATTGTAGCATTAAAAGAGCCTTGAGAATTAGTATTACCCGGTGTGTTTTCGGGGGATTGTGTCGGTGAAAAAATGTACTTACCATCAAGTCCTTCAAACAAATAGTCTTCAAAGAATAAGGCCGCTTTTTCCATGAATGGTAGCGCATGTTCAGCAAGAAACTTCTTGTCGCCTGTGTATAAATAATAATCGTAGAAAAAGTGAGCTGCCCAGGAAGCACCTGCTACCCAGAAGCCACCGGCAAAACTTGAGGCAAGAGCATTATTAAAGCCATTTGTTGTTGACCGCGAGGGAAGAACTACTCCTCGTGCCCCAAAAATATTTTTGGCATTAATTTCGAGGTAGGGTACAAGTGATTCTATGTATGATGTGTATGCAAGCATAAGCTCCGGCATATTACCCATCATATTAGCAGCGATTGCAGAGGGAACATTTCCATTGTGGGTATAGTCGCTTGCCCAACCTGGAACGTAGGTTCCCCCCCATAAACCTTGCAAGGTGGGAGGAAGTTCGCCGGTACTTGAAATAATATTGTGGCGACCTGCATCGAATTGCTTTTCAATCAAAGCTTTATTGAGTTCATCATTTGTTGATTTTACCATAAGTTCCTCGGTGGTCAGATTGTGATCCTTTCCTCCTCCTAAATCTAATCGCATACGTTTGAACAGTCCGCCATGTATTACCGCATGTCGTTGAAGCAATGCCGAATAATCAAGAGGTAGTCGCATAAAGTTTTTTTTCATCTGCTCCAGTTGAGATTTTTCCGGATCATAGAGCACTTTGATTTCAATAAAAACAAGTATATAATCTGCTCCTGAAACAACCAATGCTTCTCCATCGGTTTTTGTTTCACCACTCTTTGTTACAACTTGAGCCACTCCTTCAAGTGCTTGAATACTACCCGGATACGCTAAAGTAAAATTATTCCGATAGGTAATAGTTGATTTATCAGCAGCTTTTTTTATACCGGAAATATGACTTGCAAAGATGTCATTAGATTTTTGGATGGTCTTAGCTCCCAATTTTTCATCAACCTGGCGTGGCATAAATTCAAACCGGCAATTTACATTTCCTTTGCCCGGTCCTGTAATCAAAAGAACAGCTACACTGTCGGCCCTTGAAACAAACAAACGGCGTTCGAAAACTCCTCTGTTATCACTCCAATGTACTGTCGTCTCACCCGTCTGAAAATCAACAGACCTCATATAATTCTTGATCGCACCTATTGAATCCATTTTGATATTGAGATCAAAAGCAGGCACAAAATTGTCAGGATACATAAAATCCGATTGACCCGATAAATCAAATGCAAAGGCAGTTGCCTGTTTATAAAGTCCTTTTTCAATCATCCTTCGAATTTCAAATAAGCGATTAGCATTATCGGGTGGCATTACAGGTTTCCCCATCGGAAGAAATAATCGCTCATGACTAAAAATGATTATTTCATTCAGAGGACGGCTCATAACATTTGCACCGATAGTACCGTTACCGCTGATTAGTCCGTGTTCCCAAGTTTCTGCTGGATCGGAGCTTATGAAACCCCTCTCAGGAACTTTTAATTTTTGTGCTAACACGGTGGTATTAACAGCCATAAAAACAGTTAAAATTATAATCGCTGCGGAAAAGTTTAAATAATGCTTCATTATTTTTTTATTTAATATTATTATTTTGATTTACTATTTAATGAATTATGGCAAAACGGTTATTTTTACAGGAGTGACTTCCTTAATAGAAATGTACAAAACAAGATCATTTCCTTCAAGTTCATGATTAATTCCAAATCTGAATTTTGTTGTTTCTTTTCCGTTTACCAAAACCCTTGCGCTATTTGAATTCCAGTTTTTAACAAAGATTGCCGGGTTGATAACAGGTGAACTCTTACTTGCCTGAATAGTAAACTTAGTTTGAGACGATTTCTGGCTGAAATTATCAATCTGATAGCATCTTTGACTTTTATCGTATCCTTTGGAAATAAAGCCGTTGCCTGAAAGAGTCAACTCAGGTGCATAAGCCCATGAGCGTCCAAAACTTACAAGGTCTGACATGCTCATCTCAGTCATCCCATATAATCCATTCCAATATTCACGCTCTCCATTCTGATGAATAACAGGGTCTGAAATAGGAAAGCTATCGCAATGAGACGGACGATCTGACATTTTGCTTGTTCGTCCATCGCATCGAGCTTGTCCAACAGGAAAGTGATTACAACCTACATGTTTGTCATAAGTCGAAAGTGCATTCCATCTTACTTCCATTTTGTTCCCCGGCTCAAAACATATAAATGGTTTGTTAGCTGATTTGAAATTGTATTGTTGTATTGTAAATTTTCGAGCCCAATCTGTGGTTTGTTCCCGTGGATTTTCCACAAATGAGACTGGCCTGATATTATTTTCATAATCAGCAACATGAACATAGTCAATTTCAAGGAGATCGCCTTTCATCTGACCCGGATGTAACAAAGGCAGCGATTCCTGGTATTGCACATTATCTCCTAATGTACCCTTATTCCAGGAAACTTTTCTTATCCCCGTAGCATCAGGATATATATAATAATATTCGTCTATCCAACATTCCCAACCTGTTTTAAGGTCAATTTTCCAGGTATTATTATACGCGCTTACCGGAGCATACCGCCAGTGAATAACCACTCTTGCATCACTATTCTCAATAATTCTTACATGTGAAAAACGGCAATGACGATCCTGCATGTGCTCAAAACATCCTTCAGTGTCGTCTTTACCTTCCCCCCACGTTTCAACACTCTGGTCGGTCATCCAATTCTCATTTTCCGAAACCCATGAAGCACCATAGCGAATACCTCTCCAGAAAATTACCTTAACGGGTGATTTATCAAAGCATACAACAATATCGGGATCCTGATCAACAGGCCATAGGTTATCCCATCCGGAGTAGTATTTTAATTTTGTGTAAAATGCGCCAAATCGTCCCGGGTTCTTTTCGATCTTAGGCAACTTACGAATGGCAATATCGGGTGCTTTAACGGTATATTTCAAAAAAGAGCTTTTTATCTGGTCACCGGTCAATGCTTTATTATAAATTTTAATTTCATCAACGATACCCTCCAGGCCATAATACTCGGCAACTGTCCCCCAAGTTCTGTGGATATCAGATGGTTTTCCAGGTAATGTTACCATCCCAATAATGCATTTGGTTTTTACAGAATTCGTCATCGAGCTGTTAATTGGCGCAGATGCCAGTAATTGACCATTTACATAAACACACATCTCCTTTCCCGAAAGATAAACACCAGCGATGTGCATCCATTTTCTTAGTGGTAATGTTTCATTAGGGCTGGTACATGAAATCCATTGTTCGCCTATTGCAGTCTGGAAAGAGACCTGACCCATTGGCCCAACCATTAAACGATATCCCTTAACTTCATTCGATTCAGTAGTTATTAGAGGGCACCAGTTCCAGGGATATTCCCCAAGAGCGACCCATGCTTCAATAGTGAATTCATTATCAACCTTTTTCAGATCATTTCCCTTACGGATAACTCGCGTGGTGAAGCCATCAAGTCGCAAACCCTTCCCTGAAATACCGGCTGCCTCCTCAAAATTACCTTCGATAGTATCTCCAATATTTGTGGATATTTCTATTGAATTCCTGTCTTTAATGTTTTCAAAATCCCATTGCATAATTGGTTTCTGACTTATGGTAATCATTGGCAGAACAAGTAACAACAATAAAAACAGGTTTTTCATAATTGTGTTTTTTAAAAGAGTTTTCCGAAAATTCAAACTTTTTATTTTGGTAAAATGGTAAATTTTAAAGGTTTATCATCTTTGATAAAAAAGAACAAAACCAGATCATCGCCATCAAGTTCATGGTTTATTCCTATTCTACATTCTTTAGTTTCTTTTCCGTTCAATAGAATCGTTGCACCCTCTGAATTCCACTTTTTAACAAATAGAGCAGGGTTGATAATTGGAGAGTCTTTGCTTCCTTTTAGAGACATCTCAATTTTAGCAGCTTTATCTGAGTTGTTTTCCAGCACGTAACATCTCTGGCTTGTGTTATATCCTTTAGATATGAAGTCGGTTCCTTTTAACGACAATTCAGCTGGATAAGACCATGACCGTCCGAAAGTAATTAATTGGGTCATGCTCATGTTATTCATTCCGTAAAGGCCATTCCAATACTGACGGTTTCCATCGTCATGAATAACAGGATCTGAGATTGGCGAACTGGAAATATGCGAGGGACGATCTAAGATTTTTGTTGGTCGTCCATCGCAACGGGCCTGACCCACAGGAAAATGGTTATAGCCTACATCAATCCATCTAACCATCATTAGGTTTCCGGGATCAAAACAGATAAACGGCTTATTTTCAGACCTGAAATTGAATTGCTGAACTGTATAATTATCGGGCCAGTCAGCAGGCTGCCTTCGAAGATCTGCATCAACAGATCTTGTATTATATTTATAATCACCGACATGCACATAATCCTGATTGAGAACCTCTTCGTTGCGTTGACCCGGCTGCGTGAGAGGTAATGATTCCTGAAACTGAACTGCTTCTCCTACTGTTCCTTTGTTCCACGATACTTTTCTGATTGCCGACCTATCGGGATAAATATAATAGTATTCATCCACCCAACATTCCCATCCGGTTTTAGGATCAATCATCCACGTATTATCATGTGAACTGACCGGAGCATATCGCCAATGTACAACCACTCTTGCATCATTATTTTCGATAATTCTGACATGTGAAAAACGACAATGACGATCCTGCATGTGCTCGAAACATCCCTCTATATCGTTTTTACCATTTCCCCAGGTTTCTAAGCTTTGGTCTGCCATCCAGTTTTCGTTCTCAGAAATCCAACAAGGTCCGTAACGAATTCCTCTCCAAAAAATAAATTTTACAGGTGATTTATCGAAGCACACAACAATATCAGGATCCTGATCAACAGGCCAAATGTTATCCCAGCCCGGGTAGTATTTCAATTTGGTGTAAAAGGCACCAAAGCGACCGGGATTCTTTTCGATGGAAGGTAACCTGCGTAAGGCAATATCAGGATCTTTAACAGCATATTTGGAATAGTTTTCCTTAATCTGGTCAAAAGTTAAAACTTGATCATAAACTTTTATCTCATCAATAATACCATCCAATCCAAAATATGCGTCAACAGTTCCCCACGATCTGATAGCGTCTGATGGCTTTCCCGGTGTTGCCACCATTCCAATGATACATTTCGTGCCATTGGGATAGGTCATTGATCCTGAAATAGGAAGAGAAGCTTTTATATCTCCGTTGACATAAAGCTTCATTTCTTTTACTGCACTATATACACCAACTATATGTATCCATTTTCTAAGCGGAAGTATCTCCTTACCACTTGTGCATGATATCCACTGTTCTCCAATGGCGGTTTGCAAGGAAACCTGACCTAAGGGGCCGATCATTAAACGATAACCTTTCACCTCATTAGATTCTGTTGTTATTATTGGACACCAGTTCCATGGATATTCCCCAAGAGAAATCCATGCCTCAATTGTAAATTCCTTATCTGGTTTTTTCAGACCAGACCTTTGACGAATAATGCGGGTTGTGAATCCATCAAGGCGCAAACCCTTGCCGAGTACGCCAGCCGCTTCTTCAAAATTTCCTTCTATGGTGTCGGCAATACCTGTTAATACTTCTATTGAATTTCTGTTTTTGATGTTTTCAAAGTCCCATTGCATGAAAGGTTTCTGACTTATTGCAACTAACGGAATTACAAAAAGTATTAATAAAACTATATTTCTCATGTTTTTTTTAAGGTATTGTTCTTTTCGGTTGGGAAAAATTTACTATTTAATTGGTCTTTTGTTATCGTCAGGTGTTAAAAATTCAATTTTCTGAAGAACCAAACCATAGTGACTTCCAGGGGGATTAGCCTGAATCTTAACTCCATTCCAATCAGGAGCAAAGTTTCCTGAATATAACATCCATGCAGTTTTCCCGTCTTTACTTATAAACTTTGAAGGAAAATTAACAAAATAGGCCTGCTCCCCGAAATTTCTCAGGTAAGTGATCATTTTCCATTCCCCGTCCAACCTGTCAGATTCAAGGAAATAGGTGTTCATTCTGGCACAAGTGTTTCCACCGTCGGTTACGCACATTAAATACTTTTTTAGAGGGGCATTATAAGTTATGGTAACGCATCCCATATTGTTATCCCATTCAAGAAGGGGTTTGATTTTTCTGAAATCATTAGTCCAAAGAGCATTACCTTGTCGATCCTTGCCCGCATAAAACTCATATTTTGAGGCATCGTTCATGTTTTCAATTGAAGGGACAACCCTCAGGATATATACTTGATCGCCTGTTATCCAGCTGTCGTTATAAAAACGATATGGACTATCGTTTTTATCAGCTCCATGTGCAACAAGATATGCCTTTCCATCGGTAGAATATTGCATATTCTTGCCAAAATCAACGAAATGGGGCGATCCAATTTTTACAGAATAGCCATTAATCCCTGTTTCACCAAACAATGGTTTATCAGGGGTATGTGGACAAGCCTTCCACGAGCGTCCATAATCGGTAGAATAACGAAAGCCGACAAACGGCCCCATCCACGGCCAGTTAAATATCGAATCTCCATAATGTGCACCTCCATCAGGAGCAAGACAATATGTTCCATAATACCAAACCTTATTATAAATGAGACTACCGCACGGATACCTGCCCTGATAAGGCATTGGTGCTCCTTTTGACAGGCCCAGACTATAGACCTTAAGCGTAAGGGGATCATCGCCTTCAATAACAGCTTGGCCGGTTGTGGCATTTTCACCTGCTGAGGTCGAGGTTTCAAAAGATCCATCCAAACGGGGACATCTTCCATCTGTAAAAGGAGAATACAGGTTATCATCTTCAGCCCATGTTGGGTACCAGGTATCAGCAACCCGGAAACCACTCTTTATACCAAGAAACTTTATCCCATTAATTTCTTTTGATAGCATGAACGGGCTACTGGAAGGAACTTCGGATTTCCATACGAATGGCTTAAAACTTAAAGTGTCTGGCTTTACAAATGATGGCTGTGATTTTGTCATAAAGCACATTACCATAAGAATTGCAACAACTAAGAATCTGAAATTTGTTTTCATAATAGAAAAATTATATTTTGAAAATGTACCGAAAAGTTTACTATTTTGCCCATTCAGCCTCTACATCGGCAATACTCTTTGGTTTCGGTTTACCGAGTAACTCAAAGCCTGTTTCTGTAATCAAAAAATCCTCTTCATTTCTGAGTCCGCCAAAAGCTTTATATTGCTCAACTTTATGAAAATTAATGAAATCGCTGTTATGGTTCGTTGATTTCCACTGATCAATAAGTTCGGGAATAAAATAAATGCCGGGCTCAATGGTTAAAACAAATCCGGACTCCAGCTTTCGACCAAGTCTCAAAGACTTTAATCCGAACTGTGTGCTTTTTGCCTCTCCGTCATAACCAACATATACTTCGCCAAGATCTTCCATATCATGCACATCCAGTCCCATCATGTGGCCCAATCCACAAGGAAAAAACAAAGCATGCGCTCCATTTGTCATTGCATCTTCAACATTACCTTTCATCAGTCCAATATCTCTTAAACCACTAATAATAACCCTTACAGATTCAAAATATACTTCCTTAAAAGGAATACCAGGTTTTAGCATTGATATTGCTGTGTTGTGACTGTCAAGGCAAATCGAATAAATCTCTTTTTGCTGCGTAGAAAATTTTCCATTTACCGGAACAGTACTCGAAAGATCGCCAGCATATCCCATGGCGGTTTCAGCTCCTGCATCGAGAAGAAACATATCACCATCCTTTAAAATATTGCCATGATAATGATTATGAAGTGTTTGCCCGTTAATGGTTGCGATAACAGGGAATGAAATCTGTCCTCCGGCTGCAACTGAAAGCTGTTGAACAGCGGCCGAAATCTTAGCTTCAGTTACACCGGGCTTTGCCATACGCATTGCCAATGTGTGCATGTCGGTACTTACATCGCAGGCTTTACGGATTTCTGAAATTTCTTCCGGTGATTTGTAATTACGCTGGTTAACTACACCCATAATAAGATCTAATGAGACCGCATCTTTTGATTTATTTGGAAGTATTTTGAGCCAATCGAATAGTTTAATTTTATTTTCCGGACGGTATGGTGGTAGAAAATGAATTTTTCTCCCCTTTTCTGACCCTTCCTTCAATAAAACAATCAGCGAAGAGATATCGTCTGAATGTTCAACCCCAACTTGTAGAGATTGTGCAGAAATAGATGGTTGCGGTCCCATCCATACAAAATCCTCAACAGTGAGATCGTTTCCAAATATCATGTCATCCCCTGTCTCACAATCCAAAATGCCGGCTAAGTAGGGTTGATTCAGTCCAAAAAAGTAGAGAAACGTACTGTCCTGCCTGAAATGATAACCGTTATCAGCATAATTCATTGGGCTTTCATCATTTCCCAAAAGTAAAATCAGACCCGATCCAACTGTTTTTCGCAGTTTA
>CAILKW010000309.1 GCA_903834845.1 uncultured Bacteroidia bacterium
AAGCGGTGCCCGCATGCTTAACACAATCAACGACATAATTTGTATTTCAAAAATAGAATCCGGCCAAATGGAAATTACTGTATCAGAGACGAATATAAACGAGCAAATCGAATTTGTTTATACTTTTTTTAAACCGGAGGCAGCGCAAAAGGGGATTCAGCTTTTCTATAAAAACGGGTTGTCGCAACGTGATGCCATAATAAAAACAGACAGCGAAAAAATCTATACAATCCTTACTAACCTTGTAAAAAATGCAATAAAATTTAGTGAAAAAGGTTCGATTGAATTTGGATATGACTGTGGTTTGGCAGGTAGAGACAAGGCATGCCTTGTCTCTACAACGCCTACCATTATATTTTATGTAAAAGACAACGGTATTGGGATTCCGAAAGACAGGCAAAAGGCCATTTTTGATCGTTTTGTTCAGGCTGATATTGCCGATGTCAGAGCTTTTCAAGGGTCGGGTCTGGGTTTGTCCATCTCGAAAGCATACACCGAGATGCTCGGAGGTGAAATTTGGGTCGAAAGCGATCCCGATGAAAAATCAGATGAAACCGGCTCAACATTCTATTTTACAATTCCATATAAGCCTGAACAGGGAGAAAAAAATGAATAATAATGTATAAAAAAATGATAAAGTATTGTTTGTTAATTATGATTATTGTGGGTGTTTATGCCTGCAATAGTGAACATATAATTAGCAGAAGTGAAAAGGTATGGTTAATGCAACATCCTAATCTCACTGTTGGACTATCCCCAAATGCTCCGCCATATCAGTTCATAAATGATAAAGGTGAAATGTGTGGAATATTTATTGATTTTTTAACCATAATTGAATCAAGCCTTAATTACAAATTTAAGAAAGTCTATCAGTCTGATTTCTCTAAATTACTATCGGATATAAAAACCGGAGATGTTGATTTGTTGCTTGAAGTTCAAAAAACTGAAGAGAGGGAGAAATTCTTGAATTTCACTCAGGACCTATTGTCGCATCCGCATGTTATAGTTGTAAGAAAATCGCAGCAAGGCATTTCTTCAATTGACGATTTAAAAGATAGAAATATTGCTGTTGTAAATAAGTATGCAGTTCAGGAATATTTAACAAATAATTTTCCCCAATTAAAATTAAATCCTCTGTTTGACGATGTGAGCTGTTTGAGAGCTGTTTCAACCGGTCAGGCAGATGCTTTTATTTGTCAACAAGCGGTAGCAACTTATTATATTGAAGCTGAGGGAATCAGTAATTTGAAAATTTCGGGTAGTATTACTTATGAAAACGAGCTTGCGATTGCGAGTCGAAAAGACTATGAACCGCTGAATTCAATATTGTCGAAAGCAGTAAACTCAATCAGTAAAACCGAAAAGCAAAAAATCTATAATAATTGGCTCTCCTATACTGTTCAGCCATTTTATTTCCAAACTCGGTTTTGGATTATAGTCGCAATAATAATTTTGAGTGCTTTTGCTTTTGTAATCATTTTTATTCTAACACTTCAAAAGATTGTAAGACAAAAAACTAATGAGTTAGTTATTGCCAAAGAAAAAGCTGAAGAAAGCGACCGGCTTAAAACTGCCTTTCTTTCCAACATGAGTCATGAAATTCGCACCCCTATGAATGGTATTCTTGGTTTTTCGGCACTACTGAAAGAACCAAAGTTGACGGGTGAGGAGCAGGAAGAATACATCAATCAAATTGAAAAAAGCGGGGCGCGTATGCTTAATATTATAAATGATATTGTTTGCATATCGCAATTGGAATCCGGACAAATGGAATTATTTGTTACAGAGACAAATATAAACGAACTTATTGAAAATATTTATTGTGTTTTTAATCCGTTAGCTAATAAAAAAGGGATACAACTATTTTACAAAAATCCATTACCTTATGTGGAAGCGGTTATCAAAACAGACAGCGAAAAAATTTCAACCGTACTTACATGTCTTGTTAAAAATGCAGTGAAATTCAGTGCAAAAGGTTCCATTGAATTTGGTTATCATTGTGTTGCAGCAATGGAGCATGCTCCATTGCTGCATGCTCCATTGCTGCATGCTCCATTGCTGCATGCTCCATTGCTGCAATTTTATGTAAAAGATAATGGTATAGGTGTACCCAAAGACCGGCAAAAAGCTATTTTTGATCGTTTTGTTCAGGCCGATATAGGTGATAAAAGTGCCTTGCAGGGGGCAGGTTTAGGGCTGTCAATCTCAAAAGCATACATTGAAATGCTCGGTGGTAAAATTTGGGTTGAAAGCGATCCTGACGGAATATCGGGCGAAACAGGCTCATCATTTTACTTTACCATTCCATATAATTGTGAGTTCGATAGTAATAAAGTCAATAGCAATGTAGATTTCCATGTTGAAAACAGGAATAAGTTTAAAAATATTAATATTGCAAATTTGTTATGATGGAAAAATCAATAATAATAGGATTATTACAAAATACAGCTATACTGCTTTCTTTTGCAATGCTATATGAGAATAGATGGATAAAAAATGAAGAATCAAAAAATCTGATATCCAAAATTTTTACGGGGGTAGTATTAGGTGGAATAGGTATTGCCCTGATGTTTACTCCCTGGATTTTGGTTCCGGGAATCTCGTTCGATACACGTTCCGTTATGCTCTCTGTTGCCGGATTGTTCTTTGGAGCTATTCCTACTCTGATTGCAATGGTAATGACCGCAATATTAAGATTTTCAATGGGTGGCGATGGTATATGGATGGGTTTAGCTGTTATTATTACTTCAGGGTCAATAGGATTATTGTGGCGTACCTACAGACCATCATGGAGAAACAAAAAATATCATCTCGAATTATTGGCTATGGGTTTACTCGTTCATGCTGTAATGTTGGCATGTACATTACTGTTACCACCCGAAATAAGCTTTCAAACTTTTAAAACCCTCATTATTCCTCTTTTATTTATCTACTCTCCAGCAACCATGTTACTTGGAATGATAATGTTGAAACAATCCGAAAATTGGCAAAACCGGTTAGTTCAATTAAAACTACAGGAATCGGAAAGCCGATTAAACCAAATTTTGGAAAGTGGAAATATAGTATCACTTATTCTTGATAAAGATGGAAATGTGAATTTTTGCAATAATTATTTATTGGAAATTACAGGATATTCACTTAGTGAAATAGTAGGTAAAAATTGGTTCGATTTTGTTGTTCCGGGAATTTTAAAGACAAAATACTTTCAAATGTTTTCTGTTGCTATTCTTGCAGAAAATGTTATAAAAAATTCGGAATATCAGATATTTAATAAAAATGGAGACTTTGTTCATATCTCATGGTATAATATTTTATTACGATCCGATTCAAATGAAGTATTAGGAATTGCAAGTATAGGAGTTAATATTTCAGATATTAGAAGATATGAGCGTAAACTTGAAGAAAAAAATGCGGAAATAGAACAGCAAAATCAAGAGTATAAAAAACTGAATATTGAATTGTTAATTGAAAAAAAACATTCAGAGGAAGGAGAAAATTTAAAGTCTGCCTTCCTTAATAACATTTCTCACGAAATACGAACCCCGTTCAATGGCTTACTTGGATTTTTATCAATAATACAAAACACTGACACCACTGACAGTGAAAGAGACAAGTATATTGATGTTATTAACAAAAGTGCCTACAGGCTCATGAATACAATAGATGATATTGTTGAATTTTCACAAATTCAAACTGGCCAGATCGAACTAAAAGTATCAGAGGTAAACATTAAAGGTTTGATTGATAATTTGTTCTGGCGGCATATTAGAGAAATTGAAAGTAAAGAGTTAAAATTCATTATCCATAACGATTTACCGGCTGACCTTGTTTATATATCAACAGATAGTCGTAAACTAGATTCCATTATTTCAAACTTAATAGGCAATGCCATAAAATTTACAAATGCAGGCTCAATTGAATTTGGAATCCAATTGGTTGATGGAGATTTTAGAGACGGTGAATGTAGAGACAATGCTGGTGGAGACAATGCTGGTGGAGACAATGCATGCATTGTCTCTACAAATGCCGAAATGCTGTTTTATGTAAAAGATACCGGGGTTGGAATTCCTAAGAACAAACAATGGCTGATTTTCGAACGATTTATGCAGGTTGACGGTTCAAGTACAAGACCTTATGAAGGTTCCGGATTAGGCTTGCCGATTGCAAAAGCATACATCGAAATGCTCGGCGGGAAAATTTGGGTGGAAAGCGATCCTTCCGAAAATCAGGATTCTGGTTCATCATTTTATTTTACAGTACCTTACAAACCTATTTTAGAGGAAACAGCCATAATTGAAAGCTCTGTTTCGGAAATAGATGCGGAAGGTAATATTTATACAACTGGTGACGGATTAAAAATACTAATTGTCGAAGACAATGAAGCATCTGAACAACTGCTTGAAATAGCAATCAGGAAATTCAGCAAAGAAATATTAAAAGCAAGTACAGGTATTGAAGCGGTTGAAGTCTGCCTCAATAATCCGGACATAGATTTAATACTAATGGATATTAAAATGCCAGAAATGGATGGTTACGAAGCCACAAGACAAATCCGGCAATTCAATAAAGATGTCGTTATTATTGCACAAACTGCTTTTGCCCTTATTGGCGACCGCGAAAAATCATTGGAAGTAGGTTGTAATGAATATATTACAAAGCCAATAAAAAAGGACGAATTGAGCAACATGATCAACCGTTTGTTTTTTTTAACTGATTAATTCAAAATAGTAAACGAAATGATGAGTCAGATTTTCACAATTTATTCCCTGTTCTTTCTTGTAGCTGCATTAGTTTCGTTTTTTGTAGCTTTTCTTGCATGGCAACGAAGATTTGTAAAAGGGTCAGGGGATCTCATAAAACTTATGATCGCTTCAGGGATATGGGCCTTCTGGATTATTCTTGAAACAGCAGCTCCTACTATGGAGGGAAAAATTTTTTGGGCAAAACTTGGATATTTCGGTGCAGTTTCAACGCCGGTATTCTATCTGATTTTTGTTTTACGGTTCACAGGGAAAGACAAATTTATTTCAATCAAAAATCGTCTGTTATTGTTCATTATTCCTTCAATAACTCTAATACTCGCATTAACTAACGAGAAACACAACCTGATATGGTCGGGATTCTCGGAAATATCGAAACAAACAAATATCATGGAGTATTACCATGGAATTTGGTTCTGGATCGGGTATATGATTTATAATTACATTTTGATTCTTCTGGCAACTATCTATCTTTTCAGTTTTATCATATATCACAAGAAAACTTTCCGTTTTCAGGGATGGATTGTTTTTATTGCAGGGTTATTTCCATGGACTGCAAGCGTAATCTATCTTACCGGAAGTAATCCAGTGCCTGGTCTTGATTTAGTGCCGATAAGCTTTATTCTCAGCGGCATTCTGCTTGTTTATGCAATTCTGTACATTCGTTTTCTTGATTTGGTACCCGTTGCCCGAGAAACACTTGTCGAAACATTACAGGATGGAATTCTGGCACTCGATGGGCAAAACAGAATACAAGACATCAACGCTGCAGCCTTGTCGTTTCTTGGTATCACAGGAAAAAATGTCATTGGGAACCCAATAACATCTGTGGGTGCTTCTGTTATTTTGTTATTGGATTGTATCATTGGTCAGGAATCTGTTGATCAGGTTGAAATTGAGACAAATAATACAGCTAAAACATTCAAATTAATAACACAGGCAATAAAAAATCAACAAGGCAGCAGGCTGATAATAATTCGCGATATTACCTCCCAGATTGAGCGGCAAAGTGATGTTAGGATAGCTGAACAACGCTATCGCAAAATGTTTACAATGTTTCGTCTTATGGCAGATAATATGCCTGATTTGATTTGGGCAAAAGACCTCAATAAAAAATTCATTTTTACCAATAAGGCTGTATGCGATAAGCTTGTACAGGCCAAAGATACCGATGAACCAATAGGTAAAACCGATATGTTTTTTGCAGAACGCGAACGGCATAAACATCCCGAAAGGAACGACTGGTACACCTTTGGTGAGTTGTGCCAGGATTCCGATCAGGTCACTATAGATTCTGCTAAGCCCGAACATTTCGATGAGTTCGGAAATGTGAATGGAAAATTCCTTTTTCTTGATGTACGGAAATCGCCGATCTTAGACGAAAACGGAGAGATGATTGGCGTAGTTGGAAGTGCACGAGATATAACACTTCAGAAAAAAACCGAGAACGACATTTATAAGCGAGACCTACTGCTTGATGCTATTTCAAAAGCAACTGCAATTTTAGTACAGAGCGAAAATCTTGAAGAGAGTATCAATCAGTCTCTCGGTATTATTGGGAAAGCGACAGAAGTCAGCAGGGTTTATATTTTCAGAAACCATGTACACCCTCAGAATATGATGCACTTGATGAGTCAGATTTATGAATGGACAGATGGCTCAGTTAAACCACAAATTGATAATCTTGATTTACAAGATGTTCCTTATGACATTGCATGTCCCCGCTGGTTTAATACCCTTTCGAAAGGAAAGGTCATCGTGGGTAATATCAATGAATTTCCCGAACCTGAAAAAACCACCCTTTTAGAACAAGGCATTCAGTCTATTCTTGTAACACCCGTTTTTATTGATAAAAAGTTCTGGGGTTTCATCGGATTTGATGATTGTTGGCACGAAAGAGTTTGGACTCTTACCGAAGAACGTCTTCTCACCGCAGCCGCCAATACTATTGGTGCCGCTTACCTTCGTAAAAAAAATCAGGAGGAACTGATCATTGCCAAACAAAAAGCCGAAGAAAGCGACCGACTTAAAACGGCGTTTCTTAATAATATTTCACACGAAATACGAACACCGCTTAACGGATTACTTGGGTTTTTGTCTCTGATCCAAGACCCTAAAACCACTGATACTGAGAAAGACGAGTTCATTTTTTTGATTAATAAAAGTGCTTATAGAATTATAAGTACTATAAATGATATTGTAGCCGTTTCGCAAATACAGGCTAAACAAATCACACCTAAAGCGTCAGTAATAAACATTAAAAGTATGACCGATAAATTAGTTGGTGAATTTATTTCCGAGGCTGAAAGCAAAGGGCTGAAATTTACCGTTAACAACCATTTATCCGTTAGCTTTAATAGCGTTGTTACAGATAATAGTCAACTAATTTCCATACTCTCTGTATTGATTGGCAATGCCATAAAATTTACTAAAACAGGGTCTGTTGAATTGGAAATACGATTGGTTGAAAGTGATTTTCGAAAAGATGCATCGGGAGACGATACAAGTATAGAAGATACAAGTAGAGATGATGCAAACATCGTCTCTACAATTGACGAAATACAGTTTTCTGTTAAAGATACCGGAATTGGAATTCCACGCAACAAACAATCGGTTATTTTTGAACGATTTATGCAGGCCGACAGTTCCAGTACTCGTCGCTATGAAGGCTCCGGTTTAGGTCTTTCAATAGCAAAAGCTTATGTCGAAATGCTTGGTGGAAGGATTTGGGTTGAAAGCGATCCCGAAGGTAAAACAGGACTAAAAGGTTCAATATTTTATTTTACTATTCCATATAAACCGGAGCACGAACACGAAGCCGTAATCCAGAGCACTTTTTTAGAGGAAGTATCTGAAATTAAGGTTAATCCAGATGGCCAAAAACTAAAAATACTTATTGCCGAAGATGATGAAACTTCAGAAAAACTCCTTATAAGAACAGTTCAAATATTTGATAGCAACCTAATAATAGCAAGAACCGGAGCGGAAGCTATTGAAATTTGCCTCAATAACCCCGACATCAATTTAGTACTGATGGATATTAAAATGCCCGATTTGGACGGGTTTGAAGCAACACGTCAAATCCGTTGCTTTAATAAAGATGTAAAAATAATTGCCCAGACAGCTTTTGGACTTGAAAGTGACAGGGAACGGGCATTAGCTTCGGGTTGCAATGATTACATAAGCAAGCCCATAAAAAAGGATTTGCTCCAAGCAATTATAAGAAAACAATTGGGTATTTGATTATTGATAATTTATATATTAGCACAAATGCAATGTATTATCAGGAAAAAACGAATAACGAAATTACTAATGATAAACTTATTATTGCCAACGATATGTTTAGTAAGGAATTAGGATATCCCGAATTTGAGAAAACCGACAATACTTTTAATGTCTTAAACATTTCATGGCATCTGACAATAGCATCAAAAACACTTTTGCTTGGTTTAACGGTTTTGTTTTTGGCATGTTCCTCACCGCATTATAAGCTAACAGATACTGTTTCTAAACCGAAAGTTTTTATAGCGAAAGGATATATTGTTCCCAAAGATAGTATTTCAGCACCTGTAATCATTTCAGCTGGTAAACCCATTCTTACACATATTAACATAACAGACGAAAAACTAAAAATCTCAAATATTCATCCTGCTGTCGGTTTAGGAATATCAAAGACATTAACTCCTGCAATTTGTACTATGGGTACGAAGGGTTTTACATTTCCGAAAGTTGTGATTCCTATTGAAAAACATGTTTTTTGTCTGCCACCCGAAGTAGTTTTAGTAAAGGATGCTTATGTGAAGGATATTAATCCGCAAAATTTCAGCAGTTTCAGCAAACTTCAGGGTTTACGACATGACCAGATACGAAGTATAATTCAGGATAGAATGGGAAATATCTGGATGGGTACCGATGATGGTTTAACAAAATATGATGGGAAATATTTCTCTCATTATACAACTAATCAAGGATTAAAAAATAATCTGATTTTATCGGTCTATCAGGATAGTAAGGGTAATATTTGGTTTGGTACTTTCGGTGGAGGTGTAACAAAATACGATGGTAGGTATCTTACGAGTTTTTCAACGTCAGAAGACTTTTTAAACAATATTGTTAATAGCATTTTCGAAGACAATATAGGCAATCTATGGTTTGGAACAGGTGGAGGAGCTGCAAAATACGACGGGAAAAGCTTTACAAATTTCACAATCAGCGAAGGCCTGTGCCATAATGATGTTCGTGCAATTACTCAGGACAATGCGGGAAGAATATGGATAGCAACTAATGGTAATGGTATCTCTGTGTTCGATGGGAAGTCTTTTTCCAATTATTCTGAAAAAGAGGGATTAATTCAGAATTTCATTAATTGTATGTTTAAGGACAAAAGCAATAATATTTGGTTAGGCACCGCCAGCGAAGGGATTATAAAATACGATGGGGTGGATTTTTCCGTTTATTCCCGAAACGAAGGGCTAAGCAACAATTTGATCAGATCAATTATTCAGGATGATGAAGGTAATATGTGGTTTGGTACTTCGGGAGGAGGAATATCAAAATTTGATGGCAGATATTTTACTTACTATACAGAATCTGAAGGCTTAAGCTCAAATACAATACGTAGTGCATTGAAAGACAGCAATGGAAATTTATGGTTTGGCACAAGAGGAGGAGGCGTTGCGAGATTTGACGGAAGGAAATTTACACATGTTACTGTAAATGAAGGCCTCAGTAACAGCAAAATAATGGCGATTTTGCAAGATAAGGCAGACAACTTATGGTTTGGTACCTTTGGTGATTACGTAACAATACAATCAACTCGTGTTGTAAACGGTATCAGTCATAATTATTTTACACAGTTTGGTAAAAAGGAAGGATTGTTGAACACTAGGGTTTACAGTATTATTCAGGATAAGAACGCAAACATCTGGTTTGGATCTGATGGGGGAGGGATATCCCGACTGAGCAGGGATAGCAAAACTTTGGCAACATATACTAATGCTCAAGGATTATGTGGAAACACTGTTCGGAAAATTTATCAAGACAGAGAAGGTAATTTCTGGATTGCAACGTATGGAAATGGTATCTCGAAATTTGATGGTAAAACGTTCACGAATTATTCAAAAAAAGAAGGGCTTGGCAGCAACAATATTCTTAGTATTATACAAGATAATAATAACAATCTTTGGTTTGGAACCGATGATAATGGAGTTACCAGATTTGATGGGAAAAACTTTACCCATTTCAAAAAAAAAGACGGTTTAAGCAATGTTGTTTACACCATATTGCAAGACAATAATGGAAGTCTTTGGTTTGGAACAGGCGGTGATGGTGTAATAAAATATGACGGAATAAACTTTACTAATTTTACTGATAAAGAAGGTTTAAATAACACTCATGTTTTGAGTATATTACAGGACATGCAAAATAATCTGTGGTTCGGTACACGTTTTGGACTAAACGTTTTAAAAGCTGAGTATTTCGAACGAAATCGAAAATATCCAGGAATGCCGTGGTTTAAGAATTTTGGATACGAGGATGGTTTTTTAGGTATAGGGTGCAATATTGCAGCCATAAATGAAGACAAATTAGGGATAATCAGAATTGGTACAAATGACCGAATGACTAAATTTCGCCCGGAAGATGAATTAATTGACTCTATTCCGCCAAATATTCAGATTACCAATGTCCAATTGTTCAACGAAGATATCCCATGGACTGAATTGGAAGGAAAGGAGGACACAACAATAGCATTGCACAATGGTGTAAATGTCGGCAAATTTAAATTTAACGGCATATCTAAATGGTATGGTCTTCCTCAAAAACTAAGCTTGGATTACAAAAACAATTACGTTACATTCAACTTTATAGGAATTTCGCAAACTCAAACCAATAAAATAAAATATCAGTTCAAACTTGAAGGATTGGATGAAAACTGGAATATTCCAACTAACAGGACTGAAGCCTCTTATGGAAACCTGAATTACGGTAACTATAATTTTAAAGTTAAGGCAATGAATTGTGAGGGCTATTGGAGCAATGAAGTGAGTTATCAGTTTACAATCAGACCTCCCTGGTGGAAAACCAGACTGTTTTATTTTTCACTCATTTTTACTCTGTCACTGATTATGTACGGCTTTATGAAATACCGTGAACGAAAACTTGAACATGATAAACTGTTGCTGCAATTGAAAGTGCAGGAACAAACATTTGAGCTAACTGAGAAAAATAAAGAGCTTCAAATCAATAATGCCACCAAAGACAAATTTTTCTCTATCATTGCTCATGACTTGCGCGGCCCATTTAGTGGCTTTTTGGGATTGACTGAGATTATGGTTGAAGATTTACCAAGTTTATCAATGAAAGATATTCACGATATTGCAATTAGTATGAAACACTCTGCTACAAATCTGTTTCGTTTGCTCGAAAACTTGTTGCAATGGGCAAGAATTCAACGGGGCTTAATTCCCTTCAACCCTGAAGTTATGGAGTTACTCCCAATTGTACGCGAAAGTGCAGATTTACTCTATGAAACCTCCAAAAACAAAGAAATTGAAATATCATATATCTTTCCGCCACATTTAAAGGGCCTTGCTGACAGTAACCTCCTACAAACAGTTATCCGAAACCTTGTTTCAAATGCAGTAAAATTTACTCCTAAAGGTGGAAAAATACTTATTTCAGCCAGTCAGACAGATGAAAAAACAGTTGAAATAGCTATTAAGGATTCCGGTATTGGAATGAGTCCTTCCCTAATTGATAAAATATTCAGACTTGATGGACAAACCAACCGTAAAGGCACTGAAGGTGAGCCAAGTACAGGATTGGGTCTGCTGCTTTGCAAGGAGTTTGTCGAAAAACATGGTGGAAAACTGTGGGCTGAAAGCGTTGAAGGTAAAGGGAGTACGTTCTATTTTACCATTCCTTCCTAAACCCTCAATCCTTCCTAAACCCTCAAGGTTTTAAAAACCTTGAGGGTTTTAGTTGACTGTTTCGAATTATTGTAGTTATCTTTGTCGAATTCTATTTATAAACTTTTTCAAAGGTTGAGCAGATTTATAAAAAATATTGCAGTTTTTTCTTTATGGCTGGCAGGCTTTGTCATTATTGTTCACTCGTTTATCCCGCATGATCATCATTCCGATTGTTCGGTATTTAATAAGGAAAATGAATGTCAGGCTGATAATACACGGCATCCGGTAAAGATACCAGTCTTTCCTTTTCATTGCCACGCTCTAAATGAACTTACTTTTGAAAGAACACCATCCAACATTATAGTTAACAACAATATTCCTGTTTGCGATCTCTTTATCCTGAGTTTTTTTGATTCTGTCATTTCGGTGTCAGCTTTGTCCAATTTAAGGATAAAGGGTTTTCAAAAGCCTTTGATAGAAAAGAAATTCTTACTGTTATCCCCTTTCCGGGCTCCTCCAGTTTTTGTTTAATATTGCAAGCCTCTGTAGCTAAATAAGGTTGTCGGTTATCTGTTGTCAGTTATCGGTTATCAGTTGTCGGTTATCTGTTATCGGTTGTCGGTTATCTGTTATCTGTTATCGGTTGTCGGTTATCGGTTGTCGGTTGTCGGTTATCTGTTATCGGTTGTCGGTTATCTGTTATCGGTTGTCGGTTATCTGTTGTCAGTTATCGGTTATCTGTTGTCAGTTATCTGTTGTCAGTTATCGGTTATCTGTTGTCAGTTATCAGTTATCGGTTATCTGTTGTCGGTTATCTGTTGTCGGTTATCAGTTGTCGGTTATCAGTTATAAGTTATCGGTTGTCGGTTATCAGTTATCGGTTGTCGGTTATCAGTTATCTGTTGTCGGTTATCAGTTATCTGTTGTCAGTTATCGGTTGTCTGCCATCTGTTATCAGTTATCAGTATTTGGTTGTCGGTTATCAGATGCCGGTTGCAAGTTGCAAATTCATTTCTTTTTATAATCATCAACTATCAACAAATTCAATTATGATAGAACGAATCATATATTTTTCGATAAAGAATAAAATTATTGTGGGTCTGTTTATAATAGCATTAATTGGTTGGGGAACCTACTCCTTAACTCAGTTGCCCATAGATGCTATTCCCGATATTACAAATAATCAGGTACAGATTATTTCGTTGGCACCTTCTCTGGCCACTCAAGAGGTCGAAAGTTTCATTACAGCACCTATCGAAGTTGCAGTGGCAAATATTCCCGATATTATTGAGCTTCGTTCTATATCGCGTCTTGGACTGTCGGTAGTTACGGTAGTTTTTAAAGACGATATTGATCTTTACTGGGCCCGACAGCAATTGAGCGAAAGGCTTAAAGAAGCTGAAGATGCTATACCTCCAGGCCTTGCAAAAATAGAACTTGCACCTATCTCGTCAGGATTAGGTGAAATTTACCAATATCGCCTTGCTGTTGCAAAAGGGTTGGAAAATAAATATACCCCAATGGAACTTCGTACTCTTCAAGACTGGGTGGTTCGGCGCGAAATGCTTGGAACTCCAGGCGTGGCTGACATAAACAGTTACGGTGGTTTTGTTAAACAGTACGAAATTGCTGTAAACCCCGAACGACTAAGGGGTATGAACCTTACACTTAATGATATTTTTCAGGCTCTCGAAAGTAACAACGAAAATACAGGAAGTGCTTATATTGATAAAAAACCGACAGCCTATTTTATCCGTGGTATCGGAAGGGTTAAGACTCTTGAAGATATTGAGAAAATTGTTGTAAAATCCAATGCTTCAGGAATTCCAATTTTAATAAGGGATATAGCAACTGTTCAATTTGGCAGTTCAACTCGATATGGTGCTTTTGTAGTTGATACTACTGAAGCAGTCGGCGGTGTGGTAATGATGCTGAAAGGATCGAATGCCCATCAAGTTGTAGAAAACGTTAATATCCGTATCCAATCCATTCAAAAGTCTTTACCTAAAGGAGTTATTATTGAACCTTTCCTGAACCGCTCCGATTTGGTTGGGCGGGCAATCGGCACTGTCTCTAAAAACTTAATCGAAGGGGCATTAATAGTTGTCTTTATGCTCGTTTTGCTGCTGGGTAACTTACGGGCAGGGTTGGTTGTGGCTTCGGTTATCCCATTGTCAATGCTGTTTGCAATATCTCTGATGAATATATTTGGTGTTTCGGGAAACCTGATGAGCCTGGGAGCCATAGACTTCGGACTGATTGTTGACGGAGCAGTTATTATTGTCGAAAGCGTGGTACACAGGATAACTAACAGCAAACACCACCATCAGGGAGTTTCGCGCCTTTCACAGCTACAAATGGATGAAAATGTATTCGATTCTGCTAAACGAATGATGAGTTCGGCTACTTTCGGACAGATTATAATCCTTATTGTTTATCTGCCAATTATGGCATTGGTTGGAATTGAAGGTCGAATGTTTCGTCCTATGGCGCAGGTTGTAACTTTTGCATTATTGGGTGCTGCTATTCTTTCTTTGACTTATGTGCCAATGGCTTCGGCCTTGTTCCTTAGTAAAAAAACAGAACACAAGCGTAATTTATCCGATAACTTGATGGATTGGTTTTATCGGGTTTTTGACCCAATGATTGCTTTTGCACTCAGGCGTAAAATGCTTGTTTGTGTATCGGCTGTTTTGTTGTTTGTGTTTAGTTTGTTCCTGTTCACACGTCTTGGTGGTGAGTTTATTCCGCAGCTCGAGGAGGGTGATCTTGCAGCAGGAGTTATGACACTTCAGGGCGGATCGCTTTCAAATACCGTTGAAATGGTAGAAAAAGCTAACAAAATATTGCTCGATAATTTCCCTGAAATCAAACATACTGTTTGTAAAATTGGGGCAGGTGAAATCCCCACTGACCCAACACCTATGGAAACGGGTGATTATATTATTACTCTAAAAGATAAAAGCGAGTGGACAAGTGCCGAGACCAGAGAAGAACTGGTGCAAAAAATGGAGGAAAAATTAGTAGTACTGGCTGGTGTAAAATTCGAATTTCAACAACCAATACAAATGCGCTTTAACGAATTTATGTCTGGTTCAAAACAGGATGTAGCCGTAAAAATCTTTGGCGATGACCTGAATGTTCTTGCCAGCAAAGCAACTGAAGTAGAAAAGTTAATTACAGGTATTGCCGGTGTTGCAGATATTAATGTTGAGAAGGTTACCGGTCTGGCACAAGTGCAGGTCGAATATAACCGCGATCGCCTTGCTCAATATGGCCTTTCGGTTGATGATGTAAACCGTGTCCTTCGCGCTGCTTTTGCCGGAAGTCAGGCAGGGGTAGTGTTCGATGAAGAAAAACGCTTTGGGTTAGTAGTTCGGCTTGATAAAGATTACCGTCAGAGTCTCGATGATGTTAAAAACCTTTCTGTGGCACTTCCAAATGGTGGTCAAATACCTTTTGAAATGGTAGCCGATATTGCGATAAAATCGGGGCCTGCTCAGGTATCGCGCGAAAACACCCGGCGGCGTATCACCATAGGTTTTAATGTCCGCAATCGCGATGTGCAAAGTCTGGTTGCTGAAGTAACAAGGCAAATAGACCGGCAAGTAAAACTTCCAACAGGCTATTTTGTTTCTTATGGAGGTCAGTTTCAAAACCTTGAAGCGGCTAAAGCACGGCTATCAATTGCTGTTCCGGTGGCACTACTACTGATATTTGTCTTACTGTTTTTCACTTTTCATTCGGTGACCCAAACTTTTTTGATTTTTTCGGCAGTGCCAATGTCAGCCATTGGAGGTGTTTTTGCATTATGGTTGCGCGGCATGAACTTTTCAATATCGGCTGGTGTGGGTTTTATTGCTTTGTTTGGCGTAGCAGTACTCAATGGCATTGTGCTGATAGCCGAGTTTAACAGACTCGAAAAGGAAGGAATTTCTGATATTACCGAACGGGTTTTGAAAGGATTACACACCCGCTTACGACCGGTAATTATGACTGCTGCTGTGGCTTCACTTGGCTTCCTTCCAATGGCTTTATCAAACTCAGCAGGAGCTGAAGTTCAAAAGCCCCTTGCAACGGTAGTTATTGGGGGATTGATTTCTGCTACATTTTTAACTTTGATTATTATTCCCGTGTTTTATATTCTCTTTTCATCAAATCAGTTTAGTGGGTTTTTTAAACGGAAATTTATGAAATCGTTGCCAATAGTAATATTTTTTCTTTTGGGTTCATCGTTATATTCTAATACCAATGCTCAGCAATCCAAGGTTATCAATATAAAACAGGCTATTCAAATGGCATTAGATAGCAATCTTACAGTGCGTTCCTCAGCATATTCAGTTGATGTTCAGAAAACCATGAAGGGGGCTTCATGGGATATCCCTAAAACAAATATTGATGGTCAATTCGGACAGTTTAATTCATATACAAAAGACAACAGTTTTACCGTTTCGCAGACGTTTGCTTTTCCCTCTGTTTATATTAATCAGAATAAACTTGCCAATGCTAATGTAAAAAGTTCCGAATGGCAGTTGAAAGTAACACAACTCGAAATTGCCACACAGGTAAAACAGGTATATTGGCATCTGGCTTATTTAAATTCAAAGCAGAGTCTTTTTCAATATCAGGATAGTTTGTACTCAGGTATTTTGCGTGCAGCCGATCTTCGTGCCAGATTGGGAGAAACCAACCGACTCGAAATGATTCAGGCACGTTCGCAAAGCCTCGAAGTTAAAAACCAATTGCAACAAATAAAAGATGATTATGTTATTTTTAAACATAGACTACAGACGCTTATTGGGATTGAAACAGCAATTTCAACTGCCGACAGTATGTTGAAACGTCTTGAATTTTCGATGCTTACAGATAGTTCTGCCTTGAACGGTAATCCTTCGGTAGGTTTTGTACAACAACAGGTTGAAATATCAAACTTCGAAAAAAAGCTTGAGCGCAGTCGTATGATGCCCGATTTCAGCATAGGATATTTCAGTCAAACGATGCAGGGAGTTCAGGAGGTAAACGGTATTCCCCGCACTTTCGGCGTTGGCGACAGGTTAACCGGTATTCAGGCAGGTATTGCTATTCCGCTGTGGTTTGCTCCATACACCTCAAAAACCAAAGTTGCAAGACTTAAAGAGCTGGTTTCCCAAACAGATGCAG
>CAILKW010000310.1 GCA_903834845.1 uncultured Bacteroidia bacterium
GGATACATCTGGTTTGCACCCGACTTTTGGATCAACAATGAGAAACGTGAGACGGCAAACTGGCCGCTGGCAGACAGTCCGGTCATGTCATTAAGGGATGGCGTACTTAAGGTCAGTCAGGGTGGAGACGGGTTTAGCGTAAACTGGAGTGGGGAACTGCCTGTAATCAAAAAACACTGATTCCTGTCGCGAAGGTTACAGATTAATATTGTGACAATACCAGCAACATGTTGTACCAAAAAATATATGGACCGTATGAGCATAATACATAAACTTAGTTCATCACTCCCCACAGTAAGGCACAAGGCCACCAAATTTGGTGTCCATCAGATTTTGATTGACATCATCACTTTGACTTCTTTTAGCGGGATAGGCCGGATATGCAGAATTGCTGCTTTTAGCGGAGAGGGCTTGGTAAAAATGCTGCTGAAATTGAATAAGGCAATAAACGAAAATTCCATATCAGGCACTCTAAAGACCCTGAGGCAATGTGGTTCCCGCAAACAGCAAATGTTGTTGCTGTAAAATTACTATAGTCACAAAAATGGTTGGAGATAAAAAGTAAAAAAAATGTTGCAATTTGTGAGTTCAGTTATACGGCAAAAGGGGTGGAGTAAGCTACGGATACAGAAAGCAATGCATAGTTTAAAGGAATATGTTTCAGTTGAATATCTTGGACAAAAACAAATTGTCCCTGTTTACCAGTATGTCTGTTACGCAAGTAGTTATGACATGACGGTCATCGAGTTGCAAGAGTTTTATAAACAGCACTCGACCTGTGAATTTTGGGATGAGGGAGACCAATATAAAACTTGTTTTGATCGGCGAGCGAAAAAGCAAAATCCGCAAAGCGAGACATGGATTGGACAGGTAAACGGGTTAACCATGGCCGGAAGTACGCTGAAAGAAGACTTCCGGGCAGATGATGTACTATGGCAGTTCAGTTTATTGACCTACAACATATCGGCGATGATGCGCAAATGGGAAAATAAATTTAAACAACAGGAGCACCGCAGCTTTTTGACTGGTTTATTGCAGTGCCTACCTAAATAATCATTAGTGAACATCAAATTAAATCAACGATCGTGATCGCAAATAAAAATAAACAATTTAGTGGGAAATTGAGAATGTATAGCCACTACCGAGTATCGGGAAACATCATTTTTATAAAAACGACTGGGAGGAGCTTGTCAGGCTCATCGAAGCGGCATAAAAACAAAGAAAGGAGGCAGATATGAGAACCAACACGAGAGTGTATGGGCGAGCTACATTCCATTAGCTCAAAAAAAATGCTCAACAGGAAGCATTTTTATGCCCCAAAGACAAAGGATAAAAATTTTGTTAGGAGCGAATTCAAAAGAGAACTTGTTCTTTTTGATGAGTGACCACACAAAATCTATGGAGTAAAATATTTTTGACTGGCGTTAAACCAAATTGGCCACGATTAAATAGCTTTTGTCTTATTGCCGGTTTAAAAAACGGGTTAAAAAAATCAATTTGGATTTTTAAGTAGATAATTTTCAAATTATGAAGAATCATATTTTTTCAGCTTCGCGCCGTAAGTTTTTACATACCTCCGTAACCGCAGCAATCGCAGCTCCGCTACTTCTGGGATGCGCAAGAAACACCAGAAAGCCAAATAGCAAACTCAATCATGCCTGCATAGGGGTTGGCGGGATGGGTTGGTGGGACTTTCTGCAATTCAAGGACGACCCAAATGTACAGATTATAGCATTATGTGATGTGGATGCCGAGAATCTGAAAAAGGCCTCCGAAGCATATCCTGGTGCACGCACATATGCTGATTGGCGTGAACTACTTGAGAAGGAAGAGGACAAGATTGACTCTGTCAATGTTGCTGTACCAGACCACAGTCACTTCTCAATCGCCTATGCGGCAATTCAAAAAGGAAAACATGTGTATTGCCAAAAACCGATGTGTCACGATGTAGCTGAGGTTCGGGCACTTACTGAAGCATCGATCAAGTACGGAGTAATTACACAGCTTGGCACACAGGTTGCTGCAAGAATAATGGAGCGGACAGCTGTTCAGTGGATTAAAGAAGGAGCGATTGGCAAAGTTAAACGTGCCTACCTCTGTTCGAACCGTCCAGGTGCAATTGAGGGGTACCGGGCCGTGGGACCGCGTCCTTCACAGGGAGGGGAACCGCCTGCAAAGCTGAACTGGGAACTCTGGATTGGCTCTGCTCCCTTTCGCCCCTTTGTGCCTGAAATTTACCATCCTACAAAGTGGAGGGCATGGCAGGACTTCGGAACGGGATGGTCAGGCGATATCGGATGCCATATATTTGACCCTGTATGGAAAGGTCTTGGATTAAAATCACCCCTGTCTGTGATTGCCGAGGTTCAGAAATCCTGGCAGGACTCTCCCGAAAGAAGAGCGGATACCTGGCCGCAGGGTGACCATATCACCTGGATGTTTCCAGGGAACGAGCTCACTGATGCAAATGTATTACCGCTCGAATGGTTTGACGGAGAGTTTTATCCGCCAAGGGAGATCATGGATTTATACCCTAAGAAGGAGTATCCGGCCGAATCTTCTATGTTGGTTGGTACGGAAGGAGCATTGCTTATCCCGCACAACGGGACCCCGGTTCTTTTGCCAGAAAGTAAATTTAAAAATTATAAAGCACCTCAGCTCGAAGCTCAAAATCATTATTACAACTTTGTGGTTGCATGTTTGGGCGGTCCAAAAACCGCTTCTCATTTCAAACAGACCGGACCTATGACAGAAGCTATTCTCTTGGGTACGGTAGCAATTCGGGTGCCAGACAGGCTACTGAATTGGGATGCTGTTAACATGAAGTTTCCTAATGACCCGGATGTCAATAAATACCTTCGCCGCAATTACCGGAATGGATGGGGTACGGCTGGATTTTAGGGCATTCTTATCTCTGAGATTTGCTCGGCTGTCAGCTAAATTACCATTATGTCATGCAATATCAGGTTGTTAAGTACTACTTAAAAAAGTAAAATAAAAGTGTAAGAAAGTGATGTAATTAGTCTATCTTTAAAGTGTTAAAGCAAATGAAACAAAAAAACATCCGATAGCTCCTTACCGCTTTATGAATTAGGTTTTGGGTTAAATTATACATCTTTCGAATACAGGAACCTTCAAATTACTCCTAAAGGGATAGGCCATGCAGGTGAGGTTTATGTTAGTGTGGATGTGAAAAATTCAGGTATGAAAGATGGAAATGAGGTTGTCCAATTATATATTGATGATGTAATCAGTTCTATGTCAAGACCCGCAAAAGAACACAAAGGATTTGAAAAAATTGTCTTGGAGCGGGATAGAAAAAAATGGAAAATAAAACTTAAACCTGAGCATTTGTCTTTTCTTGACAGGAACCTGAAACCTGTTGTTGAGCCGGTAATGTTTGAAGTGATGGTTTGCAGTTCATCTGAGGAAATACGACTTAAAGGAGAATTTGGAGTAAGAAAGTAGAAAATAGAAAATAACGGAACAACTCCTTATTAGAAAGTTGATTAAATATTTATTAATACTTAAAATTAAAATTATGGCTGGAAAATTTAAGTTTACATTTGGTCCCTGGAACATTCAAGAAGGATCTGATCCTTTTGGCCCTACAGTACGTAAACCAATAGAATTTGGGAAAAAATTGACTCTTTACAAGAAGATGGGTTTTGATGGAGTTCAGTTTCATGACGACGATGCCGTTCCTGATATGAATGATCTTACATCGCAACAGATCATTAAAAAAGCGACTGATCTTAAAAAAGTTTTGAACGATCACGGATTGGCCGCCGAATTTGTAGCTCCCAGATTGTGGGAAGACGAACGGACTATTGACGGAGGATATACATCAAATGATTCCGTATGCAGGAAGTATGCAATTGAACGTAGCAAACGTACGATAGATATTGCCAATGCAATAGGAACCGATTTAGTGGTTTTGTGGCTTGCGCGCGAAGGAACTTATATCAGGGAAGCAAAAGACAGTAAGGTTGCTACTGAAAGAATTGTTTATGCTATTAATCAGATGCTTGAATATGATCCCAAAATCAGGGTTTGCATTGAGCCAAAGCCAAACGAACCAATGGATCATACTTATATTCCAACCGCAGGGCATGCGATAGCATTATCGCTATTGTGTGTTGATCCAAAACGTATTGGCGTAAATATTGAAAGTGCACATGCAATCCTTGCAGGCCTTGATCCTTCTGATGAAATGGGCTTTGCACTGTCTTTTGATAAATTGTGGACTGTTCACCTTAACGACCAAAATGGATTGAAATTCGATCAGGATAAAACATTTGGATCAGTTGATTTACGCAGGGCATTCAACCAGGTTCGCATTCTCGACAAACATGACTATGGAAAGAATGGCGAATGGGTTGGCCTTGACGTAAAAGCGATGAGAACTCAAAGAGACGATTTTGCAACAAAACATTTAAGCAACAGTAGAGAGATCTTCCTGAAACTTCTTGAAATATCAAGAAGTCTGAATGACGAATATATTGCAAAATACACTGAAGCGCGCGATTACGAAGAATTAGACCTTTATATAATTAAATCATTACTAAAAGGATAAGCATAATTGATAACAGGAAGCAATCATTAATACTCTTATTGATTGTTTTCTGTTATGATAGACACATCCTGTTGTAGATCTTAACCAGGGTTTATTTACCTGTAAATTTTTCATTTGGACGAGAAAGGTGTTGCCAATCATGTTGAACGTATATTAGAGATACCGGAGATCATTGCCATTCAATGGGTGCAAAGTGTTGGCAATGATTTGCCGATCATGCTATGGACTCCGTTTATCAGAAAGATACATGCTGCAGTGAAATAGGTGGAGGATGTACATGTTTGTGAACTGGAAGAATTTATCGGAGATATGGATACTAAAGGGTTATTGCTCTGTATTGCGGTAGCCCCGGAAATACAACCGGATATAATCAAACGGATTTAAAAATGGTGATTTACTCTTAATAAACAATTCTTAATATGAAAATCAATTTCTAAATTTACTAAATTGTTTTATCAGTGATTATAAGTAATCCGAAACAGAAAAAATGAAAATAGTTGGTTGTTTGAAATTTTTCCAGTGAGAACGATCATCGGAAAATTCGTGTTGGACTTAAACTTAAAATAATACTTAATAAACTAAAATAAAAGTGTAAGTAAGTGATGTAATATGTTTGTCTTTAAGTGATTAAATAAACACAACCAAAAACACAACTGCCGGCGGACTGATGTTATTAGCTTCGCTGATCCGTCAACTGACGGATTCCATTTGGCCATTAAAAAACAAAATAATAATCAGATGAAAAATATTAAAAGTATGAAAAAAAATAGCCGGTTAGCTTTCCTGATAAGTATTCTGCTTTTTTCAAACGTATGGGTATTTTCTGTAGGTACTGAAAAGGATTTAAGAATTTGGTTTACGAAACCGGGTACCGCATGGCATGAATCACTTCCACTGGGGAATGGCCGTATCGGAGCACTGGTTTCAGGAGGTGCAGAGGAAGAAAAAATTATCATGAACGAGGCGACGCTTTATTCTGGCGGACCGCACAATTATGACAACATGCCTGATCTTTCGGGTGCCATTGACATCGTTGCGCAAATGATCCAAAACGGAGATTATTTGGGAGCCGACGAATATGGCACAAGGCGACTGACAGGCCAGGCTTCACCCTGTTTTCAGCCATTGGGGGAGATGCTGCTTAAGTTTCCCGGAAGCGGGAGATATTCAGACTATACCCGGGAGCTAGATCTGTCTGAGGCGGTAGCAAAAGTACACTACCAGAGAGAGGGAGCTAATTTTACCCGAGAAGTGTTTATTTCCCATCCGGATGATGTGATGGTTATTCGCCTTCGGTCAGATAAACCAGGATCCCTAAACTTCTCTTTGTCCATGAAATCTATCCACCCAACGTTACAGTCGGCACCGGCTGGAAACAATGGATTTGTATTTACCGGGCAGGTCCCTGGATTCGTCCTTCGCCGCAACCTCGAATGGGTGGAGGAACGGAAGCAAACCTGGAAATACCCCGATATCTGGGACAAAAATGGGAAACGGAAGCCCGAAACCTCTGCTGTTATGTACAATGGCAAAGGAATTAAATTTGAAGTAAGAGCCAGAGTCATCAACTGCGATGGGAAAGTATTCACTGATGCGCAGGGTCTGGTTGTCAAAAACGCAAAAGAAGCTGTATTAGCTGTCGCCGTAGCAACCAGCTTCAATGGATTCGAAAAGGATCCTGTCTTAAACGGCGTCAATCCCGCCGAAAAAACGCTGGCAGGCCTTGATAAAATCGCATCAAAAAGCTACAACGAACTGCTCAAAAACCATCTGGCGGATTATCAAAATCTTTTCGCAAGAGTCGCTCTCGATCTTCCAGCTCTAAAAAGCCAGACTTCTCAGCCCACCGACCTGCGCAAAGCCGCTAACAGCAAAGTATTGGATCCTTCACTGGAGGCTTTGTATTTCCAGTTCGGCCGTTACCTGTTGATTTCAAGTTCGCGTCCTGGGGGACAGCCGGTCAATCTGCAGGGTCTCTGGAATGTAGATATCGTACCTCCCTGGGGTAGCAACTATACCACTAACATCAACATCCAGATGAACTACTGGCCAGCCGAAACAACCAATCTTAGTGAATGTACCGAGCCATTATCTCAGTTTGTAAAGGAAATATCTGTCACCGGAGGAAAGGTCGCCACCAAAATGTACCACCTGCCAGGATGGGTTCTGCACCACAACACTTCTATATGGCGGGGTGCTCATCCCGTTGATATTGATGCCTCTACCTCATTCTGGCCAATGGCTGGCGGATGGATTTGCCAACACCTTTGGGACCACTATTTATTCACAAAAGACTTGGACTACCTTCAGAAGACTGCCTATCCTTTGATGAAAGGATCCGCCGAATTTTACAGCGGTTGGCTCAGGAGCGATGCCAATGGCCATCTGGTTACGCCTGTGAGTACCTCGCCCGAAAACCAGTTTCTCTATATCGATGAAAATGGCAGACTGCTCTCTTCCGGCATGTCTTCTGGCAGTACCCTCGACATGGCCATAATCAGGGAATTGTTTAAGAATACTATCGATGCGGCAAAAACACTCCATGCCGATCCTGAATTTTCCAGTAGCCTGGAAACTAAATTAGCCAGGTTGTTGCCTTACCAAATCGGGAGCAAAGGTCAGCTGCTTGAATTCTCCAAAGAATTTATCGAGGGTCCGCCCAGGCATAATACCTCGCCTTTTTATCCGTTGTATCCGGGGACCCAGTTTACTATAAGAGGAACGCCTGAGTTGACAGAGAGTATTAAGAAGCTGATAACAACCAGAACAGGCAACAGGGTTACAGGCGGTGGATGGCCCGGTGCCTGGCATACTGCCCTCTGGTCGCGGTTAAAAGAGGGCGACACCTGCCTGCCTTATCTCAGTGGATTAATCAACGGGACTTTCCTGAACATGTTCAATGGAGGTGGAAAAATATTCCAGATAGATGGAAACCTGGGTTATACTGCAGCAGTCACCGAGATGCTGATACAGAGTCATGAAGGCGAAATTGAACTCCTTCCCGCCCTTCCAAAGGCTTGGAATTCAGGCTCATTTAAAGGACTGTGTGCCAGAGGAGGTTATGTGGTGGATGTTTCGTGGGAAGGTGGAAAAATAATAACAGCATATATAACTTCTCAAAAAGGTGGAAGCTGCAAGGTTCGTTTCGGTGCGAAAACAGTTGAATTAAAATTAAATGCCGGCGAAAGAAGAAGGCTAAGTGCTTTATAAAAAATTATAAACAGATCAACCATGAGAAAGTTTTGCGCACACAACCTGGCTCCCCCAGATTTGCAATCCGGTGGTAAAAGACATGGAATTTGCAATTCTGATTTCCCATTACTTTTGAGAGGTTTTTCTGTTTTTAATTTGGAATTTAAAAAAGTAAAATTAAAGTGTAAGAAAGTGATGTAATATGTTTATATTTAAATTATTAAGGCAAATATCAAAAACAAAATAACATCACTTTCCGGATACAAAATATAAAGAAAGGAGACAAACATGAGAATCAATTGGGTACTGTATGAACGAGGAGGTTCCATTAGCTCAAAAAATGCAAAACAGTAGGCATTTTATGCCCCAAAGACAAAGTATAAAAATGGAGTTAAACCAAATTGGCCACGATTAAATAGCTTTTGTCTTATTGCTGGTATAAAATCCAGCTCAAAAAAATTAATTGGGATTTTTAAGTAATATTTAAAAAAAACATCATGGGAATCATTAGACGTCAATTTGTCCAAACAAGTCTTACTTCAGTTGCAGGTGTAGCATTAGCCGGAAAAACTTTTGCGTTCAGTAAAACCTCACGAATTTTGGGTGCAAATGAAACGATCAATGTTGCAGTAGTAGGCCTGAAAAGTCAGGGATTATCGCACATTAACGCTTACAAAACTATTCCAAATGTGAATATTGTTGCTCTTTGTGATGTGGATAGTTTTTATCTGGAAAAAACACGAAATAATCTTCTGAGTGAAAATATCAGACCAAAAATATATACGGATCTGAGAAAACTCTATGAAGATAAAGATATTGATGCAGTTTCAATTGTAACACCAAATCACTGGCATGCACTGGCAACGGTATGGGCATGTCAGGCAGGGAAACATGTTTGTGTAGAAAAGCCGGTTTCACATAACATCTGGGAAGGCCGAAAAATGGTTGAAGCTGCCAGAAAATACAACCGGCTTGTTCAGGCTGATCTGGATTCACGTTCAAGTTTAACTCATGAAGCAGCCTTTGACTATATGCATAAAGAGATGGGGAAAATCCTGCTGGTGCGGATTGTAAATTACAAAAGAAGAAAAAGTATTGGAAAACTAATAGGTCCAGGAACAATTCCTTCCACCTTGGATTATAATCTCTGGACTGGTCCCGGAGCTATGAAACCTCTTTTAAGAGAAAGTTTACATTATGACTGGCATTGGCAATGGGCAGCAGGTAACAGCGAAATAGGCAATAACGGGCCACACCAATTAGATATCTGTCGCTGGGGATTGAGAAAACAAAATCTACCAAAAACAGTATTCAGTTTTGGTGGCCGATACGGATATCAGGATGATGGAGAAACACCTAATACGCATGTTGCATGGTACGATTATGATGGAATTCCCGTTATCTACGATTCCAGTGGATTAGGAGAAAATCCGGAAACGGATAACATGGATGGAATAACCGTCTATACTGCAACCGGTAAAAAAGTAAAACACCCATACACCGGTAATGCTAATTGTAGTATTGCTTTTGTCTGTGAGCATGGTTATATTTATGAAACCACCCTGTTTGATAACGATGGAAAAAAGGTAAGGGATTTCGAAAAACAAGGCATTGGCGGCCCTCAGGTTAATTTTATAAATGCCTTAAGAACCGGGAAAATGGATGATTTAAAAACCGATATCGAGCAAGGTCATTTATCTACTTCACTCTGTCACATGGGGAATATTTCCTACCAGGTTGGTGAGCTGCATCCTGTTGAAGAATTAATTGCCAAAATTAAAGATAATAAATATTTGCACCAGGTTTATCAGGATATGGTCGAACATCTTCAAAAACATGGAGTAAATCTGGCAAAAGAGCAGGTTATTATTGGAAAACAACTTACAATGGATTCAAAGACGGAACGTTTCACGGGGCAACATAGTTTGATAGCAAATCTTTTTATTAAGGATACATACAGAGAACCATTTATTATACCAGATCAAATTTAAAAAACAGAAAAATTATGAAATCATTGAAATTATTCATTATTGCATTATTATTTATAAATACAAATTTCACTTTTGCTCAGTTTGAGATCCCCAAAGACTTTACACCATTGTTTAATGGAAAAGATTTTACAGGCTGGAACATCAAACCGGATTTGGGAGCATGGTACATTGAAGAGGGAAAAATAATATGTAAGGGGGATCCTGCGCAGCCTTATATCATCCTGACCAATAAAGAGTATGAAAATTTTGAGCTCTTCGTGGATTTTAAAATGAGTATAGGTTGCAATGGCGGAATCATGCTTCATCAGATAAAGATGGATGAGGAAAAGTGGGCCAGGGGATCTTATGTTGGGATGGAAATCCAGGTTTCGGACGATGCCGGTAAGGATATTGACATCCATTCGTGCGGCTCTGTATATAATGCCCTGGCTCCACTGTCAAATCCAGTGAAACCCAATGGTCTCTGGAATAGATATTATATTATAATGGACTGGCCGATATTAAAAATCTGGCTAAACGGTCAGTTAGTGCAGGATGCCAATTTGGAGAAAGAAGAAGTAACAAAGTATAAACTGCAGACGGGGTTTATCGGATTGCAAAATCATAGAACCTATGTGGAATACAAGAATGTCTATATCAAAGAATTACCTTCAAAAGAGCGTTTAACCGAACTGTTCAATGGAAAGAACCTGGATGGCTGGAAAATAGAGGGTGATGCTAAATGGAAAGTTGAAAATGGAGAAATAGTTGGTACTGGTGGTGATGGTTGGTTGGTTTCTGAAAAGGAATATGAAAACTACGAGTTACGGATTTTTGCAGGAAAATATGAAAACGGTGGTACAAGTGGAATATACTACAACTGGAATGGACAAAAAGATCCTGGATTCAAAACAGAATTTCGCGATTGGGGACCTGGAAATAAAATGGGCTACAATTACTTACTGACACAAATAATTAACTATGGTAAAGAATCCTATGTTCGAAACAATGGAGAACTTATTCAGAGCAACTTATTTCACAATAAACTGAAAAAGGGTAAAGTAGCTATTTTTCACTCAGCAAATGATGGCATTATAAAAATTCCTAAAATCTCAATCAAAGACTGTAAATTCCTGATAAACAAATGACACTTATAAAAGTATAATTAAAGTATATGAAAGCAATGTATAATGTTTATATTTAAGGTTTTAAAGAAATTTAAACATAATCAAAAAAACATCGACCAGTGTCTGGCGGATGAAAAATACAAGGAAAAAATTGAATAGTCAAACAACAATTGTTAAGTCCTCGGTTCATCAAGTTGATGTTGCATCTTCACTCAGCAAAACTCAAGTAAGCTTGGTTCTGCATTCGGTCATCGCAATATTTCCTGGAATTAACATTACAAGGTATTCATGGCTTAATACAGTTGCGAAATATATGAACGGTCAAAATATTTTAATTTTCTTGGGAAAAACGTTACCCACAGAGTTGCACAAGGCAACAAAATATGGTGAAATTTAAAAACCCGGAAAAACTACTGCAGTCACAAACATGGTTTGAGATCAATGCAAAACTTGTTTTGATCGGGATAAGAATTGAAAGGAGGAAAACATGAGGATCAACGCTGTTGTGTATGGGCGAAATAGTCCCCCATAGCTTAAAAATTAGCAAATAGTGTGGCACGTACCCCCAAGGGTGATAGCCATAAAGGAGATTCAATGCACGGAGTTAAACTAATTTGGCCGCAAATGAATCGCTTTTGCTCATACCCCGGAATATTTTCGGATCAGAAATTTCAAATTAGGTATTTAAAAATGAAATATTCATCGAAAAATGAAAAATAAGCTTTCAATCCTTTTAGTAGTGCTGTTTCTTAGTTGTGACTTATTTTCTCAGGATGCCAGTTATCAAATTATGTCGCCCGACAAGAAAATGGTAATGAATATTGACCTTCAACAGCCTGAAGGGAAATTAATTTATTCCTTAAATTTCGATGGGAAACCAGTAGTGTTAAACTCAAAGTTTAGTATTACCTGTAACGGCAAAGCTTGGGAAAGTAAGTTAGCAATTAAAGGAGTTACTGAACAGAAACAGGATACTCTCTGGAAACCTGTTTATGGCGAACGTGCTTTTATTCGCAACAATTATATGGAGCGAACCTTTGAACTAACGAAAGCAGACCATCCTCAAATGGCCATATCATTAACAGTAAGGGCGTACAATCAAGGAATTGCTTTTCGCTACAACTTTTCGGAAGTAAATAAAATTTACGGTATGAGCACCTTTACTTTATCTAATGAAGCAACCGAATACACTTTTGCTGAAAACGCCTTGGCATGGTTTACCTCAAGGGCACAAACACTTTACTATCAGCTACCATTGAAAAACTGGCCTGATGAATCAGATCGCCCCTTAGTGTTGAACTTACCTAACGGATTGTATGCTTGTCTCATGGAAGCTCAGATGACCAATTACGTACGTACAAAATTTAAGCTCTCAGCTTATCAGCCCAATACGATTGTAGGTTCTATGTACGAGTCGGTGGACGAACTACCCCCTTTTAGCACTCCATGGAGAGTAATAATGGCGGCCAATACACCAGGCGAACTGTTGCAAAACAACGATCTGATATTGAATCTCAACAAACCATGTGAGATTAAAAACACAACATGGATAAAACCAGGAAAAGTAATGCGCGAAATGAGCCTCTCTACTGAAGGTGCCAAAAAAAATATTGACTTTTGTGTTAAGCATAACATGCAGTATCTTGATTTAACATTCTGGAATGGTGACGACATTACCTACAACGCTTCTAAGCCCGATGTAGCTGCTTGGCGTAGCACCAAACCTTACGATATGTTCGAAATAATGCGTTATGCAAAAGCTAATGGAATTGGTATATGGCTATACGTAAACCAGCGCCCGCTTACGATGCAGTTGGATTCGTTATTGCCGATTTACCACAAATGGGGAGTAAAAGGAATAAAATTCGGGTTTGTACACGTAGGCTCGCATCGCTGGACGGTTTGGCTTCACGAGGCAATTCAGAAATGTGCCAAATACGAAATTATGGCCGACATACACGATGAATATCGACCGACAGGTTTCAGCAGGACATACCCAAATTTGTTGTCACAGGAAGGTGTACATGGAAACGAATGTATGCCCGATGCAACCAACAACACAACCCTGCCATTTACCCGTTATATTGCCGGTGCAGCCGATTATACAATATGCTACTACGCACGAAAAGAATTTAGCCGCGAAAACGGAATTCAAAACACTGCTGCTCATCAGCTTGCTTTGCCGGTAATATATTACAGTCCTCTTCAGTATTTGTTTTGGTACGATACTCCCGATAAGTATCAGGGCGAACCGGAAATAGAATTCTGGGATCAGTTGCCAACTGTTTGGGACGATACCAAGGTGCTTGCAGGTGAAATAAGTAAATATGCTGTAATGGCCCGCAGAAGTGGTGATAATTGGTTTATTGGCTCAATAACCAATACTGAACCTCGTGAATTAAAAATACAACTTTCATTCCTTGACAAAAATAAAAAATATGAAGCCACTATTTACAGCGATGACACAAATGTAAATACACGAACACATGTTGCTATAGAAAAACGCAAGGTAAATGTAAACATGGAATTAACTTTAAAAATGAGTGCATCCGGAGGTCAGGCAATTTTATTAAAACCAATAAATGAAAACTAAAGCCATAATGTCCCTAAATTCATTTATATTTACTCTTTCTTGCCAGTACCTAAGATGGATGAGTTTACATTGCAGTCGCCCTTTGGCGAAATTAAAATATCAGTAGAACTAATTTGGCACCAAATGAAAGGCTTTTGCTCATACACCGGAATATTTTTTGTTCAAAAATTTCAAATTAAATATTTAAGTTTCAAACATTCAGTAATAAAATAAATTAAAAGAAATGAAAACTTTTCTTCTATCCTGTTTCTTTGTAGCTGTCTGCTTTGTTAATTCTTCCTGTGAACCTTCCAATCAGGTTTTGCCCACCAAATCTCAACTTAAATGGGCTAATGCGGAGATTGGAGCTATGTACCACCTCGATTTGCAGGTTTTTGAACCAACTTATAAGTTTAGGGAAAACTGGAATTACCATCCGGATCTATCCGTCTTCAATCCGAAGGAACTGGATACAGATCAATGGCTCCAAGCGGCAAAAGCGGCAGGAGCTACTTATGCCGTCCTTGTAGCAAAACACTGCAGCGGGTTTAGTTTGTGGCCCACCAAAGCCCATCCTTATAGTGTGAAAAACACCCCGTGGAGAAACGGGCAAGGCGATATTGTGAAAGACTTTATCGCGTCCTGTAAAAAGTACGGCATTAAACCAGGTATTTATGCAAGTGCATCAGTTAACGCCTACCTCAAAGTGAATAATCCTGGTCTGGTGATTTCCGGAAATCCTCAGGAACAGGAAAAATATAAGGAGGTTGTAAAAACCCAACTCACTGAATTGTGGTCGAACTATGGTAAACTTTTCGAAGTCTGGTTTGATGGAGGAGTATTGCCACCCGAAAAAGGAGGGGTTGATATTCCCTCATTATTTAAAAAGTACCAGCCCGAAGCGATTGCCTTTCAAGGTCCTTATGGATACATAAATAATATCAGGTGGGTTGGAAATGAAAGTGGTGTGGCACCGTACCCGTGTTGGTCGCGGGCAGATTCAACAACTTCAGCCACAGGCATAATTCAGATTAAAGGGTTAAACGGAAATCCGACCGGAGAATTCTGGTGCCCGGGGGAGGCTGATTTTCCTCTTCGGAGATGGATTAAAGAAAAACCGGCAGTTTTAAGTCCCTGGTTCTGGCATGAAGGGGAAGAAGATCTGATACTTAGTTTAGACAATATGGTAAACCGCTATTGTGAAACCGTGGGTAGAAATACCAATATGCTTATGGGTATTGTGGTTGATTCGCGCGGATTAGTACCGGATGCTGATATGAAACGTCTTGAAGAATTTGGTCAGGAAGTAAAAAAACGATTTTCGTCGCCTTTAGGTTCCACCTCAGGGAACGGGAATCTTTTGACCATCAATTTCAAATCTCCTCAACCGGTCAATTATGTGGTTATTCAAGAAGATATTTCCAAAGGTGAACGTATCCGTGAATACACTCTTTATGGAATGGAAAACGGGGAATGGAAAACGTTGAGCAAAGGAAGTTGTATTGGGCACAAACGGATCGAAAGACTTGAGGGTAAAATGTATTCAGCGATTAAGTTTGAAACTATAAAATCCGAAGATACTCCTCTAATAAAAAAGATGGAGTGCTTTTGATGAAGGAACAAAATATTTTCTTAATAAATAATAATATCAGCGTAAGCAGGATAAATCATTGAGAATGAGGAGAAGAAAATTTATCGAAAACATCTCTTTGGGTACAACAGGAATAATATTGGGAGGTTTTACAGAGGAGCTTCATTGCATGGATCGAAAAGAGAATTTGGTATTTGTTTCAGAACGTCTTGTGAACGGGTTCCTAAATCCCCCTGATACTGCAAAACCTCATACCTGGTGGCATTGGAGGGAAGGCAGGATTAGTAAAGAAGCGATTACAGCAGAGTTGGAAGCAATGAAGCAAATCGGGCTGGGTGGAGTGACCATGTTCAGTACTTCGCGAATGGGAGAAAGTGGACCGAATACTCTTTGTCTTAGCCCAGAATGGCATGAGTGCGTAAAACATGCATTAACCGAATGTGATCGGCTCGGATTGACATTCAATTTCCAGAACTGTGCAGGATGGAATGGTTCCGGAGGTCCTTGGATTACACCGGACAAGAATATGATGCAAATCGTCCACACAAAACATAATATCTCAGGTGGTGCCACGCTCCAATTGGAAGCTCCGCCATCATGGCCCCAAAAGGGAAATACTTTTTACCGGGACATTGCCGTTTTGGCATTCCCCACTCCATCTGTCTGGAAGGATATAAAACCCTTGTCAGTACCTAAAATAACGAGCAGTTTTATAAAAGATCCTGACCTATTAAATCGTGAAATTAAGGACAATGCTAAGTATGAGGAAATTTCTGAACTGTTAATAGATGCCGGAGAATCATCATGGGTACAGTTCGAGTTTCCAACAGAGGTCCTTTGTCGTTCGTTAACAATTACCGGATCCATAGTATCTAACCCGGATGAACATCGCGCAGTTGTTCTTGAAAGTAATGATGGACGTGATTTTCGGGAGGTAGTCCAACTATCTTCCTATTTTACACTGTTCCACCGCAAGAATCCAAGCGTGACCCACGCCATCCCGCAAACAACGGCTCGGTTCTTTCGTCTTGAATGGAAAGGCCCTGCAAAACTGGTGCTAAAGCGGGTTTTGTTTTCATCAGACCCTGCTATTTACTCTCTAAATAGTAAGATGGGTGAGTTGGGACGAACATTTATCTCAGAGCCTGTCTTACCTTCAGAAAAGGGCTCCACAGTTCCCTTTCATAATCTTATAGATCTTACAAACCAACTCGATACTTTCAAGAATCTAACCTGGACAGCTCCTTCAGGAAAATCATGGACTGTGTTGCGTGTCGGATATCGCAATATAGGAACAAAGAATGCACCGGCAGCCCAGGAAGTAACCGGCCTGGAATGTGACAAATTTAACCCCGAGGCAATTTCCACTCATTTTGATCATTATGCCGCAGAAATACACAAAGATGCTGTATCTGTAAATTCAAAAAGTCTTACAGGCATCACTTTTGATAGCTGGGAAGTCGGTTCTCAGAATTGGTCACCGGTTTTTCGGGAAGAGTTCAGGAAACGCAGAGGCTATGATGTGTTGAACTATCTTCCGGTTTTCGCAGGCTTCATTATCGAAAATCGTGAACTTACTGATCGCTTCCTTTGCGATGTGCGTCAGACAATGAGTGATCTGGTATCGGAGACTTTCTTTGGAGGAATGAGGAAACTTGCCAACAAGTACGGTTTACTGGTTCATGCTGAGGATAGTGGTGGCGGTGGAGAAACAATGGTGTCGGACCCTGTGCAACATTATCTGCATGTGGATGTTCCTATGAACGAGTTCGGGAATACAATGAAATATGCCGCTTCTGCCGCTCACATCACAGGGAAACAGGTAGTGGCGATAGAGGCTTATACGCAAGGCAAGGTAGATTGGAAGAGTTGTCCGGCATCCCTTAAGGCACAGGGAGACGGGGCATTGTGTGCCGGAGTTAATCGTTTTGTTTTTCATACCTATGCCCACAATCCGGATGTTGATAAA
>CAILKW010000311.1 GCA_903834845.1 uncultured Bacteroidia bacterium
AAGGAAGGCTACTACTGACGGAGTAAAATCGAGATGCGAAACAACCGAAGAGAATCTGGCTGATGATTTTAACATAGGTGAAAAAATTATCAAGGGTACATGGAAACGGTCAATCTGGGTAGAAATTGGTGGTGACGACATACGATGATCGCCGGTTATGAAGAATATTGTGTTATTGTAATCACTCCGTTTTTGATACTCAGCGAAAAAATACCGGATTGCATCGTTGAAATAAAGCATTGAAGCATAATTGAGCAGGTACTTACGATATTCCGACTTTCGGGCATTATCGAAACCAAAGGTATTTAATTTTTCTTCTGCTTTTTTGTTGTAAAACTCCTGATCAGGAACAAAATAAGGATCGTGCATTGCCAGAGTAAGGTAGATATCCAGACGGGGTTGAGAACCTGCAGTTGAAAGAACATCAAACCCTTTTTTAAAAATATCCTTTTCACCGTAACCCCATGTGAAATTATTAATACCAGGAATTTTTGTATATCCCGGGCCAAAATCTTTTTCTTCTATCACGTAGTCAATGTGCTGCTTGGTTAAAAATAATTTCATATTATCGAAAGTTGCATCGCCGCCATAAAAGAACCGTGAAATATATCCACGCTCCTTCAAAAGGCTTATCAAGGACATTCCGTCCGGCATGTTGACACCCAATTCGGCAAATCCATTCCTGCCGTAAGGCATTGAACCAAAAAGAGATGGTAAAACTTCGAATGTACGCCCGGAGGTACTTAAAACATTTTCCCAGTAAAGACTTTTATTTTCGAGTGAATCAATGAACGGGGTAAAACTTTTAAGATATGCACCCTCACCGCTGTAGGCACGCCCCAGACTTTCGACTATAAGGAACACCAAATTAGGTTTTTCTTTCCCAATATTAAAGTATTTGCCCAAAACATCATGTGCATCTTCCTTTCGAAGAAACGGGTACTCATGGCCTATGTAATTGAATGTTTTTCCTTTAGACTCTAAACCTGTGTAAAAATAAGAGAATAGCTCTGCCTCGGTTGGCTCATCGGGATAAAAAAGAGTATAAGTAGCAGAAAAAATGTGATATGCTTTATTTGCCACAAGATTATACGCCAGTTCAGAACTATAGTTTCCAGCTGCTGGTTTTATATACTTTCGGAACGACAGAGAAACCAGGCTCAAAACAACAAATAACAAAACCAAACGACTGTGAGGTTTAATTTTTTTGGAATATACCAGCAAAGCAACCATCAATAAAACAGTAATAATCACCATTATTATTGTACTAATGGAAAGGCCACCACCGGCAGATGCAATTTTGATAACCTCATCAAAAGAGTATCCGAACAAATCGGCTCCAAGTATAAGGGATGTAGAGCCAAGATACTGAATTAGTGCTATTTCAGAAATGGTAAAAAATATTATCAAAACTCCTGAAACAATATTGGTAATGAGTTTCGATATGAGGTGTAAGCATAAAAATGGCAGCAAAAACCAGGCGGCAATATTCAGAAGCATAACCATATCGTGACTAAAACCTAAAATTTCAAGTTTCAGACTACCTGAAGGAAGAGTGATAGTATTGCTGAGGTAAATAAATTCGTAAACACGAACCAAAAACAGCAATATAAAAAACGAAAGATTTAGGGTCACAAATCTTTTTAAACCCGATAACAGATTGTTTTTTAATAACTTTCTACGGCTTACAATTATCATGTTATTTGAACATTAGGTTGTTTATTCTCTGGATTTTTTGTATTGGCAAATCCCTTTCTTTCCATTTTCCCCCATGAGATAATTCCTATAAGATAGTGAAAATTACCTCTTAGGGCATACCAAACATTTAATGGATGAAAGAAAATGAGTTCTAAAAGGGAAATACCTATAAGCCTTGCTATATCGCGCTTACGACTGTAACGGGCAAAAGTAAATTCCTCGAAAATAATCGCCCATGAAGAATAAGCAACGGCAAAAAGATAAGTAAATCCTAATAATAGCGCGAAGAATGACCAGCCGGGATCTCCCATAAAAACTATCAGAATAAAATAGAAAATGCCAATAGCTTCAACAATAGGTGCCATCCACTCAAAAAAGAACCAATATGGATGACTAAGCATACCAAGAATTCCATATTGTGGGTTGAACCACAATTTTTTATGTTTCAATAATGTTTCTATTGTGCCTCTTGTCCAACGGTTGCGCTGTCGTGATAAAACTTTCAATTTCTCAGGAACTTCAGTCCAACACAGGGGATCAGGAATATAAACGATTCGATATTTCAAATCGTTTTCAATCATATATCTTCTCATTCTTACTACCAGCTCCATATCTTCACCAACAGTAGTGTGGTCGTATCCACCACATTTTATGACAATTTCGCGATCAAAAACACCAAAAGCGCCAGAGATTAAAAGCAAGCCATTGAGCCTGCTCCATGCCATGCGTCCCATCAGAAAAGCTCTGGTATATTCGAGTACCTGAAAGCGTGCAATAATATTCGTGGGCATATTAATTTTTACAACTTTCCCGTCTTTTACCTCACAC
>CAILKW010000312.1 GCA_903834845.1 uncultured Bacteroidia bacterium
CTAAATAGCAAAAGGAAAAAGCTAATTTTAATAACCGACTTCAAACCTGATATTCTCTGAAAATTTTTCATCTTGTTGCCAATTAAATGTTGTTTCAAAATATTTATTTATTGTTTCCTGAATTCATCAGTATAAAGACCCATTTTATCGAAAGGAATTGGTTCAAAACCTGGTATTTTGATAAAAACTTCAGAATCTGACCTTAGATTGAAGTTCCCGTTTTTGTAATCGACAAAGCCAGGATCACTATCTGTTCTATAGTTGTTTACGTCATCGCAATGGGCATACTCTCCTCCTAATAGTTGAATAGGATTTGGTGTTCCACCTACAATTAGATTTTTTGTAAGAACATTTCTTCTTGACCTCATACCTTCCCATTCTTTGCCTTCTACAATAGGGTCGAGATAATTAGCCAATTCGGGATACCTTTCACTATATGGAGGCTCGTATATATTCAAGCTCTTAGTCAGACGGTTTCTGATCAGGCCGTTTTCACCAAACATGGGAACACGCTGGTTCGATGCCCAAGTGTAATAGTGTGCCGATACTACTACAGTGTGGGAAATAGGTTCAATAACGATATTGTTTTTAATCTTTAAGTCCCATCCTGTATTGCTGAACAGAACACCATGGTTCGTATTCATCTTGTAAAAAATATTCCCGTAAACCAAAACCCCGGTACTCGAATCGTCACAATATATACCCATATTCATCCTTTCGGGATTACCACAATGATGGATATAGTTATAGCGGATAACATTGCCCCTGCTACTTGGGTCGCGGCCAATATACCAAGGTGAAGTGTCGTTTGAATTAAGAGTAACGTGGTGAATATGATTATATTCAAAAAGGTGTTCATTCCCATTTACATAAATCCCCTGCCATTCGGAATTGAAAATTTCGCAATGTGAAATACGATTTCCGCAACCATCAATATTAATCCCTGCCCACAAAAATTTATTACGTCTGTTGTAATTGTGAATTTTACAATTCTCAACATAATTGTTACCGGGGATAAGCTTCCGTTTGTCGCCACCACCAAGATAAATACCGCCGCTTCCTGTATTGTAAATATCGCAACTCAGGATACCATGATTTGAACCCGCATTGCGTTGCCAAGTACTATATTTATATTTGTGCCCCTGCACGTTACCAATAATACGCGAAACAGGTACTCCATCATAATCTTCAACTGTTATGCCTGAGGTTGTTTGTTTTGCACCCTGTCCCATAAATATTCCATTTGTACCAACGTTTCTTACCGTGCAACCCGCAATCAAATTATTCGATCCCCTTTCGATATATATGCCTATTCCCCGACCTGCTTCTATAGTAAGATCTCTTATTGTGATGTAGCTGGCTCCCTCTAAACAAATAATCGGCTCTTCGAGAATTGATACAATAATTGAGCTGCCTTTCAGAACACCGGGAGGCCAGAAGTACAGGATTCCTGAATTTTTTTCAACATACCATTCACCGGGGGAATCAAGTTCGTCAAGAATATTAAGTGCGACATAATGTTGAAATTCCTTTCCACCTGCTACACCATATAACGAAGGCATTGCTAATTTCACTTGCTTCTTTTTGATGTCAATTGATTCTATCAGTATATTGTCATCCGCAAATCCATAGTTAAAAGATCCCTGCAACCAAACGTCTTTCTGCCCCTTCCAAACCGAGTGCCTTAGATCGGTGTATTCAAATACAGCACCGCGCCCGCTATAATCACGATTTCGGGGAACAGAACCTGCGTCAATTACTTTGCCTATTCCCAGAAAGCCCTCGTTTGGATAGCGTGCCAGTGTCATTGCTTCATTATTGTAGAAAAGCTCTATTTGCGAAGGTGATACCGAAATGGCATGTCCGTATTGTTTAATATTCCCAAAGTCACTGATTCCTAGTTCTTTCAGGTTTACCTGCATAACATTTTGAGCTGCATTTGCCGATAGTCGTTTTGATATAGCTTTGTTTGTCAATGGTGTAAACTTTTCGGATGGAATACTCTGACCTCCTGTTATACTGACCTTTTCGTCTTTCATTGTTCGCCAGACAACAAGCGCGCCCGGTTGGCCTGAGTCGTTTTCGTTCAGAACAAAAGGGTGTTTTTGATCGTATTGTCCTTTGCTTATCCAAACTGTAATCTCACTCTTAGGCAAATCATTCACTGCTTTATATTGCCTGATTAAATCGCGGGCGGCTTCAAGTGTAGCAACCGGTTTTTCTTTAGTCCCAAGATTACTGTCATCACCTGCGGGATTTACATAAAAATCCTGAGCATAAGTTGATAATCTAAGAACGAGAGTAAAAAACAGTATGAAAACTAATATCTTTCCTTTCATAATTGATAGTATTTTATTTCATGAAATATTTTGAATAATTGACCTTTAGCACATCAAGATGTTTGCTGTTTATTTTTAAGCGTTGAATAAAATCAGCATAATCTTTTGAAGCAAGCGGCGACCAAGCGATTTCTGCCAAAGCGCAGGCGCGAGGAAAGGTCATATATTCGGCAGTAATTCCATTTTTAACATATTCGCTCCATAAATTGGCCTGAACACCAATGATGTTGAGTGCTGCATCTGTTCCGGTTAGTTTGGCAGGTATCGGGTTGAAATTATAAACTTTTTGCAGAGGAATAAGTCCGGGATATGCCAACGGAGTTATTTCGCGTTCTTCATTTTCATAAAGATTGAAATAAAGTGGCTCAAGCGGCGTCATAATAATTTTGAAACCTCCCTTTGCTGCATCTGCTATATGGCCATCGCCCAACCATGTCCGCCAATACATTAAAGTTGCTCCGGGTGCCAATCCACCTTCCATGATTTCGTCCCATCCGATGATATTACGACCTTTTGAATTCAGAAATTTTTGGATCCTTTTGATAAAATAGCTTTGCAGCTCATTTTCATTTTTCAAGTTTTCCTGTTTCATCCGTTCCTGGCATTGCGGGCATATTTTCCACTTTGTCTTGGGACACTCGTCGCCACCAATATGGATGGTCTGATTAGGAAAGATCTCAACAACCTCTGAAAGAACATCTTCCAAAAATTGAAAGGTGGATTCTTTTGTGCAATAAACATCTTCAAACACACCATAGTCGGGAGTTACTTCGAATTTTTTTGGATAGCAGGTGAGCTCAGGATATGCTGCCAGTGCTGCCGTTGAATGACCTGGCAATTCAATTTCGGGAATAATTGTAATAAAATGTTCCTGAGCATATTTAACAAGCTCTTTAAGCTGATCTTGTGTATAATATCCCCCATGCCTGATGCCATCATATTTGCGTGGCTTATCTTCAGAATGACCGACCATAGATTCCTTTCTCCATGCACTGATCTCCTGAAGTTTAGGATATTTTTTTATTTCAATTCTCCATCCCTGATCATCAGTCAAGTGGAGGTGAAAATGGTTGATTTTGTAAAATGACAGCAGGTCAATATATCTTTTAAGAACATCATAAGGTTGAAAATGACGTGCAACGTCTAACATAAAGCCCCGATATTCGAAACGCGGAAAATCTTCAATACTGACGCATTGGATCTCCCATTTTTTGGTAACCGCAATAGGATTTTCAATATCAGGAGGTAAGAGTTGTCTCATAGTTTGCATGGCATAAAAGACACCGGCAGTTGACCTGGCTGAAATACCAATCTTATCAGATGTTACGTTTAACAGATAGCCCTCTTTATTACCGATCAAACTATCAAGAGTAATGCTTATATAATTCGATTTGGGTAATTTGCCTGCATATTTTAACTCATAACCAAACGGAGTTTTTACAAATTTCCTGAAATCATCTACAACACGTTTAAGCCCGGGATTTGTCTGATCAAAGTAAATTCGGGTATTTTTGTCAAATGTGAACTTACCTTGTAACTCAAGAATTTTTGATGGTTTAGGAATAATACCTAATTGTGCTGATGCATAATAATTTGCACAGATGACCGCCAGTATTACCGCGCCGAA
>CAILKW010000313.1 GCA_903834845.1 uncultured Bacteroidia bacterium
CACTTAACTTTTTATCTCTTAAAGAGAGGTTTTCAATGATCTGCTGGATTGATGCTATACATTCATTGACAGTAGTTTTTTCTGATAAGGCACTCCTTGTGCTGACAATACCTTTAGCTATTTCTTCAAAATCGGTTGGCAGATATTTTAGCTTTGCGGTCTTAGCAACGGAACAACAACCCTTTATCCATGTTCCTCCAATATCTAATCCTAAAAAGTACTGTATTTCTTCTTCTAAAAAATCCATGTTGTTGAGAGAATTTAAAATTAATAGTTAATAGAAAAACCTAAAGCTTGTAGAATATTCTTAATTTCACATTAAATATTAACAAAGAGAAAAATGCTTTGATAAAATAGGTTTTTGGACGATATTTACAGTAAATTATTACTTTTGAGCCTTAAAATCAGTGAATTTTTTTTCTCCGTTTCCATTTCGCTTAAGCATAAACTCATCGAAGAGTAAACCACTTGCTGTATATGATTTATACATAAGTATGTTTTCCTTAATTGTTATTGTTTGGAAAAGTTCGAGATTACCGGCACTTTGCTCCATCCAAGGTTTTGTGCCTAACAGATAAAATTTCGATCCGCTGACCGATACCACATAAACCACAGTATGCTTATTATTGATATTATCAGAAGCTCTGCCTCTCCCATAAGAATGATCATGCCCGGTCAGGACTATATCAACTTTATATTTTTCAAGTAATGGCTGAAAATGTTTACGCAACTTTGGATTGTCGCGGTTTTCTTTAGTTGAATAAAATGGAAGATGAGTCGTTACTATTACCCATTCTTTCTTATTCGTATATAGTACAGAATCGAGCCAGGTCTTTTGTTCTTGCAACGGATATCCGTTTTCATCTTCAAGTTCTGAACCCGCAGCAGAATCAATTGAAATAAGTCGCAATTTGGGATAATCAACAAAAAAACAGGTTCCTTTCAAACCTGATGGACCATTTGTTGGTTGTGCGAATTGCGAATTCCAATGGTGATCAAGTGTTAAACCACTGTAATCATGATTGCCTGGTGTCATTATCTGAGGAATCGTTGAAAAAATAAAAGATCCTGCATCGAACCATTCCTGCCACTCTATATCCCTTTCAGCACGGTTGATAATATCTCCTGCATAGAGCATAAAGCGGCAATCAGGACATTGTTGATAAGCTTTTCTGATTAAGCGAGGCCATTCAGTTTTCAGTCCAACCTGCGGATCACCAAAGTAAACAAAAGAGAATTCTTCATTTTTTTTACCCGGAGTTCGAAACTGAAACCATTCACTCCAGTTTGCATCAAAACCTACCCTGTATATATATTCAGTTGAGGGTAATAATCCACTCAGGATTAAAGAATGTTGATTTACAATAATTTTGGGTTCGTCTTTAAACTGATATTCTACAGTTTTGGTATTAGATTTCACCGAATTACTTTCCTCCGCCTTTATTTTGGTATCGGTAGCAAGCTGCCATTCGCAAAATCCGACATGAACAGTTGTATCTGTCCTCCATGTAATAGCTAAGGATGTCAAGGGGTCTGGAGTTGGGTTCAATATAATTCTGTCGGGAAATACTGAAGGAAGGTTTGGCTGAGCAAAAGTAAATCCTGAGGGAAATACCAGACAAATTGCTATTAATGAAATGTATTCGAGCAACAACCTGAATTTGTTTTTCATATCTGAAGTATATTTTGTTGGCAATTGACGATGGGTTTAATCATATTCAAAATGGATGAAAAATCCATAGAATTCCAATAGAGATTGCAAGAAGAGCACCCGAAAGTGTAAACCATTTAAGGAATTTTGGCTTGTCTTTCACTACAGATTGGAAAGCTACAAGTCCAAGAATGTAGGCAAAAACAACCATTGTAAAAATTGTTCCCAATGCAAAGGATAAAATGTAAACAAAAGAAGACCAAATTGTTGGGAGAGCCAGTGATGGCAAAAGGGCAAATAGGTGGCTAAACCCAGCAAAACCATGTATGATACCAATCAATAAAGCGGTAAATGCATTTTGTTTTACTTCTCCGAAATGAACGTGTCCGTGGTTAAGGTCGTGTTTAGAATCAATAATGGGACCTATTTTATGAGAATGTTTATGAATATGAGCATACAAAAATGGGTTGTTATGAAAATGGGCATGTGGTCTGTTGCCATGCGAATGTTGCCGGTATGTCCTCAATAATGCCCAGCTTCCTATTCCTATAAGAAGAAACCCAATCACAGTATCGCTGTGTTTTGAAATCCCTTCAATTGGCAGGAATTTTTTGAAAAGAATAAATAAAAGCCCAATGAGCAACATTCCAATAGTATGCCCAAGTCCCCACGAAAAACCAATTATCCACGATTTTTTTCGGCTGTCTATTGCCAAAGGGGTAACTGCGGCAAGATGGTCGGGCCCTGTAACAACATGAGCCACACTTGCGATAAATCCTGTCAGAAATGTAAGCATTGAAATTACTTTATTTTGTAAATGTAAGCGTAAATATACATACTTTTACATTAATATATATTAAAGAATACCTTGAAAGATAAAACATTACTTATTGTAGTCACAGGATTGGTGCAGGGAGTTGGTTTCCGCCCCTTCGTATTTCGGATTGCAACCAAATTTGAACTTACAGGGTGGGTGCAAAATACCAATGAAAATGTGAAAATACATGTTACGGGCAAACCTCAAAATATTGACTTTTTTCTTATCTGTCTTAAAAGCCAAGCTCCAGTTGCTTCTCTTATTGAAGAAATTAGATTGATGGAAGTTGAAGCAAAAACTTTTTCTTCATTCAGAATTCTCGAAAGTGGCAACGTTTCAGACGAAATTACTGAAATCAGCCCCGATATTGCTGTTTGTGAAGAGTGCCTAAAGGATATTGCGAAATCCGGAAATCGTTTGGATTATGCTTTTGTGAACTGTACGAATTGCGGACCGCGCTTCACCATAATTGAAGACCTACCTTACGACAGAACTAAAACAACAATGAAATCTTTTTCAATGTGCAGTGATTGTGCGAAAGAATATGAAACAATAACTGATCGAAGATTTCATGCTCAGCCAACAGCCTGTGATAAGTGTGGTCCTAATTATGAATTAGTTGTAGGAAACAAATTAGTTAGTAAAAAAATAGATGAAATTCTTTCCGAGGTTTCAAATTGTATTGAAAATGGTGGAATTGTCCTTATCAAAGGACTTGGTGGAATGCATCTGGCATGTGATGCCTTCAATGAAATGAGTGTTAAAAGACTTCGTAGTATTAAAAACAGAGATGGAAAACCATTTGCGGTAATGTTCAGAGATATTGAAACCGTTAAAATTTATGCTGAATTAAATGAAATTGAAGAACAATCTTTGCTTTCGTGGCGAAGGCCTATTGTTTTACTTCAAACGAAAAACCGCCCTAATCAACC
>CAILKW010000314.1 GCA_903834845.1 uncultured Bacteroidia bacterium
ATTCTGAACCTATTCTTCCCTGAGAAATCACAATCGCAGATAAACCTTGACAAAAATTTATATCACCCGTGGGTTGATTCTGTATTTAATTCACTTACTCCCGACCAGAGGATAGCTCAGTTAATCTGGATTGATGTAAGCGGTGACGAAGATTTGCAAAAGCAATTTCGTGTGGCTGAGCTTATTAAGAAAAACAATTTTGGTGGATTGGTATTTTTTGAGGGAACGGCTGGAAAGCAGGCACAATTAATAAATTACTATCAGAAACTGTCCAGGACACCACTGATTATTGCAATGGATGCCGAATGGGGACCAGGGATGCGTCTTGATGATATTTTGCCATTTCCTTACAATATGACAATGGGTGCTGCCACGAATAATGAATTAATCAGAAATTGTGCCGCAGCTATGGCAGGGCAATTGAGACGAATTGGTGTTCAAGTTAGTTTCGGACCTGTTGCCGACATCAATACCGAGTCACAAAATCCAATCATCGGAATGCGCTCATTTGGTGAATCACGAGACATGGTAACTCAGAAATGTTTGGCATATATGAAAGGTTTGCAGGAGAATGGAATTATAGCAGTCGCAAAACATTATCCCGGACACGGTGATACTAAAAACGATTCCCACTCTTCTCTACCTGTTCTGCCTTTCTCGCGTCAACGGTTAGACAGCATAGAATTATACCCCTTTAAAAAATTGGCGATCGAAGGGATTGGAGGAATAATGACTGCTCATTTGCGAGTTCCTGCTCTTGACCCAAATGGTGAAGGACCTTCCAGTTTGTCAAATAGTGCCGTCGAGGGGGTAATCCGTAAAGAATGGAATTACAAAGGCTTGATTATTACCGATGCAATGAATATGGGTGGTGCTGCACTAACTGAAAAAAAAGATGCTATTGATGTTCAGGCACTCTTAGCAGGAAATGATGTGATCGAATTTCCTGTTGATTGCCAGGCCACACTGTTTGCAATAAAGGATGCAATCCTTAAAAAGGAACTTTCATGGGATGAGCTAAACCTAAAATGTCGTAGGGTGCTGGCAGCCAAACTATTTGTGGGACTTAACCATCTTCAGCCTGTTAATACTGCGAGACTTGTTGAGGATATGAATTCGACAGAATCCCAATTTGCGCACCGCCAGCTTGTTGAATCATCATTGACTTTACTGGAAAATAAAAATCAAATCATTCCTTTTCAGGGATTAGATACCCTACGGATAGCAGCACTTTCAGTCGGATCTTCAACAGTTACATCATTCCAAAAGATGCTTGGTAATTACACTAAAGTTGATTATTTTATTCTTCCTGAAGATTTTACAGAAGTTGAACAGAACAATTTAATGAATAAATTATCCGGTTACAATCTGGTTGTTACAGGCATTCATTCTCTGTATGAAAGTAAAAACAGACGAACTGTAAAAGTAGGAAATAAGATTCATATTGCGCCACAACGCCACTACGGCGTGACAGAAAACCTCGAAAAATTGCTTTATAACCTTTCTTTAATGAAAAATCAGGTGTTTGTTTTCTTTTCAAATCCTTATGCTATCAACGAGATAAAAGAATTCAATCAACCCGATGGCTTAGTGATCGCTTATCAAAACACAAAGATTACACAGGAATTAGCTGCCCAATTGCTGTTTGGAGGGATCGGTGCAGGAGGAAACCTACCTGTTTCGATAGGAAATCGTTATCAGGCAGGAGATGGACTATCCATAAGTCAATCAATTCGTTTAAAATATACTCTTCCTGAAGAGGTTGGGTTGAATTCCAAAAAACTAAATGGTCGTATAGATTCTATTGTGAATAATGCCTTGGCAAAGAAAGCTTTTCCCGGATGCAATGTGCTTGTAGCCAAAGATGGAAAAGTGATCTTCCAAAAAGCTTACGGTTTTCATACTTATGACAACCGGATTCTTGCTTCATTAGACGATATCTATGATTTGGCATCAGTCACCAAAGTATCCGGAGCACTTCCGGCAATTATGAAACTAAACGAAGAAGGAAAATACCTCCTTGATGAACCTTTTTCAACATACTGGACCGACTGGCGAAAAGGATTCCTTCATCCGTCTAATAAAAGCGATATCACTGTCCGTGAACTGCTTGCACATCAGGCTGGACTTGTACCCTATATGCCATTCTGGAAACAATCTGTTACTGAAAATGGGTTATCTCACAAATTATATGGTGCCGAACAAAACTATCAATTTGACCTTGAAGTTGCTCCAGGAATATATCTCGATTCGAAATTCAAGAACAAGGTTTATAAAACAATCCGACTATCTCCTTTAGAAACAAGAGGAAAATACGTTTACAGTTGTCTTTCCTTTATCATCGCGCCTGAAGTCATTTCAAAGTTAGCGGGGATGAAATATACCGAATATCTTGATATGAATTTCTATCGGCCTCTCGGTGCCTCAACCATTACTTACCAACCTTCCCGAAAGTTTTCTGATGAGCAGATTGTCCCAACCGAATACGATTCCATTTTTCGCAAGAGATTGGTACAGAGCAGTGTTCATGATGAAGCTTCAGCCGTACTTGGAGGGATTTCAGGTAATGCAGGGTTATTTGCTTCAGCAAATGACTTGGCTAAACTGGTTCAAATGTATGTTCAATATGGAACTTATGGCGGCAAACAATATTTGAAAAGGTCAACGTTTGAGACTTTTAACCAAGTTCAATATCCTCAGAATAAAAACCGACGAGCTTTGGGATTTGATAAGCCATTGATTGATAATCAGAAATATGACAGGAACAACGCTTACCCTTGTCCAGGAGCATCTCCCCAAAGTTTCGGACACTCCGGTTTTACTGGTACATTTATATGGGCAGATCCTACAAATGGATTGATTTATATTTTTCTTTCCAACCGGGTATATCCGACACGTACAAATAATAAAATCAGCGATTTGAATGTCAGAACAGAGATTTTGCAAGTGATGTATGATGAAATGAATGACGTGAAGTTAAAAAATTGAAATAAGGCAGGAATAAGGTGGAAATAAGGTTGAAATAAAATAGAAATATAATAGTATCTTGACTTGTAAGTAGTTATGGTGAAGCGGAAATATGAACCGGATTTTAGCCAATTATTAAAGGTGCTGCATCTTGAAAAGCCAGACCGTCCGGTTTTGTTCGAGTATTTTACAAATGGGCCACTGAACGAATATTTAGCTGGCCGTAAAAATCCCGATCCATGCAATCTTGAAGAGACCATAAGGATAACAATAGATGCCTTTACGAATGCCGGTTACGACTATGTTACTATTCCTGCAAGGTTTTACGGAGCGATGAAGTTCGCTACTGCCATTCACAATCAAAGGGCAACAGTTTCCCAGAATGAAGGATTTTTGATTACTGATCGTTCTACTTTTGAATCGTATCCCTGGCCTGATCCTGAAACTGGTGATTTTGGCACTTTCAATCGCTACTCCCCTCTATTACATAAAGAGATGAAGTTTATTGCATCTGGTCCCGGAGGAGTGCTTGAAAATGTGATTGATCTGGTTGGATTCGAGCGGTTATGCTACCTTTTGTTTGAAGATGAAACACTGGTTCAGGATATTTTTGATGCTGTGGGTTCAAGACTTTTA
>CAILKW010000315.1 GCA_903834845.1 uncultured Bacteroidia bacterium
ACCGGCTTCTTCGTTATTACTTTCATAAGTCCGCAATTCTATCAGACCACGCTCTTTAGAAGGCATACGTAATTGAGGAATTGCATCGAAAGCTTCAAGAAGATATGTTTCAAATCTGGTGAAAGTTCCTAATTCCGCTGTAGTTTCAAAATAACTTTTGGCCGCCTGAACAAAACCGCTATCCTTCCAGATATCTTTTTTTAATTTATAATACTCAGAAATTGAGGGATATACGAGTAGGAAATATATAACAGGTGGTTCAGTAAGACCGTACTCCCCAAAAGCACCCACTTTCACCCCTTTCTTGGTCATAAATGGGATAAGTGCATCCTTGTAAAAACCATCAATTTTCGATTTTCCTGCACCGCTTTTGAAATGATAAACCCTCCATTCGTAAATCTCCTTTGAAGCCGGAGCATTTGACTGCGAGGCCATTGCAGTAGATGTGGCCGAAGCAGCAGCAACAATTGCCGATGCTTTAATAAAGTTTCGTCTTTCCATAATCAACCCGTTTTTTGTTATTCATTAAATTCACGTCTAAAGTATAAAAATATAGATACATTTGCACTTTAAAAGTAATATCAAATTCATAACATTAAAAAAATTGTTTCATGAAAATAAAATTTAATTTTTTCATTCTTCTTTTCTGCGTCATCGCATTGTCTATTGGGTGTAAACCAAAACCAAAAGCGACAGAAAATCTGGCTCCGAATGTACATAAAGTCGTTGCTAAAGAGGTAATTCAGGCATCCGGTTACACCTACGTCAGGGTGTTGGAAGATTCAAAAGAAAACTGGATTGCAATAACTAAGCAGGCTGTCGAAATTGACAAATCGTACTACTACATGCCTAATATCGAAATGAGCAACTTTGAAAGTAAGGAGCTAAAAAGGACTTTCCCTACGATTATCTTTGTTGATAAATTTACTGATCAGCCTATTACTGCTAATAAGCCAGATATGAGCAGCATGATGTCGGGTAAAAAAGCTGCAGTTGCCAAAGAGGGAATCAAGGTTGAACCGGTAAAAGGAGGTATTACAATTGCTGAACTTTACACCAATAAAGATTCCTATTCTGGGAAATCTGTCAAAATAAGAGGTGAAGTAGTGAAATACAATGGTGAAATTATGGGAAAGAATTGGGTTCATCTGCAAGATGGTACAAACAGTAACGGTTCTTTTGACATAACTATTACAACTAACGATGTTACTAAAGTTGGTGATGTTGTAACGTTCGAAGGAACTGTAGCACTGAAAAAAGATTTTGGAGCTGGTTACTTATATGAAGTTATTGTTGAAAATTCCAAATTGATCCCATAGTCGCAGTTTTATTTCAGTTCAATTATTTCAACTTAAATCCCTCATGGTTTAATTCCATGAGGGATTTTTTTGTAATCAATTTCTGCCGATTATTTGTATTGGAAGTTTTTTTAAAAGGTTTTCAGCAAATTAAAACAGGTGTAACAGATAAAGTTTACTTGTTTGAAGACAAGTTTAATGGTACTTTATTCGGAAGTTCGTAAATGTGCTGCATAAGTGACCATTACAGCACCCGGAACAGGTTGCAGGCATCATATAAAAGACTGCACAGGTAAAACCGCAATCCATCTCATTGAAGTAATGTATGAAGCGGTAATCCGATGATTTAAACCTTTTTAAATTAGGGTTTATTCAATTCTGCATATTTTTTAAAGTTATTCAAAATGGCCTGCCATCCACTTTTTTGTAATTCAATAGATTGAGTGCTTTCTGCTTCAAAAGTTTCAATAACTTCAGTTTTATTACCAGTTGAATAAAAAAGAATTTTTACTTTTCGTCCATCACCAATGATATAGTCAATTTGCCCGTTGGTGATTACTTTCTCATAAACTCCCCCAAAATCAAAGCCCATACTCCCGTCTTTTGCTTCCATTCGAAAGTTAAAACTGCCACCTTCTCGTAAATCATTGTCTGCATTTGTTGTGTGCCAGTCATCAGAGGCATTGTTCCATTGGATAATGTCTTTCGGATCAACCCACAGCTTCCATACATTTTCAACCGATGCTTCAATTATTACCTTTACTGTAATTTCATCCATTTCTTTTGCTCTCCTTTATTGATTTGATTAATACTTCCAAAGATCAAAAGTAGAAAAAATATGTTTTTGATTTTTACTCATATTTTAGTAAGGCAGTAGAATTGCAATCCTTATCTGCAACAAACCGAATCCAGCGTGACTGAAATGTATCTGAGAATTTTAAACTGAAAGTCTCGCCGGGTTTAACAGAAACAGTCTGCCAGATCATCCAAGGCCCGTGTCCGATAGGATCCACTTCAATTTTAAATGTAACAGATTCTTTGGCATCGTGCGACAACTTCAGGCTACGTTTATCATAAAAACCGATCAAATATGGATCAGAAGCAGCACCCTGTTTTACTGAGGTATTTTTCCATGGGCCACCTACGCCAACGGGCTTACCTAATTGCCATAAATCATCAATTACTCCGGCCCAAACAGCAGCTTTCCCATCTTGAGAACTGATTACATGTGGATTCCCTTTGGAAATTGAAGGATTTAAACCTGTAATAATCAACATGCCACGATATGAAGCGTAATCGTGAATGCGGAAATTGTGCGAAGCGATTGGACGGATTTTTGCAAAACCATCGGCATTTTCAGCCGGAAGTTCATAGAATGTCCCTTCACAATTGAACAAGTCACGTTCTGTGGCTACTTCGCGGGAAATTCGCATTAAACCCTTATTGATCAATTCATCGAACTTTGCATTTCCTTTTGGTAATCTCCAACGCCTTCCGGCATTGTCCACAATAAGGACAGAAGATTGATCAATCGTGATCACCTCCTTTGGAATCTTCATCTTTTCACGAATGTTGGTAGCGGTAACTGCATCCTCCTTTTTTGTGAGGTTCATCAGCGAATCGAGTTCATAATAACCTGTCTCCGTAAAATCCTTGTCCGAAACAGTTCCGGAAAGAATCCCCATTTTACGACGGTTGTCACCCAAATCCCAAAGTAATCCTGCATTTGAAGTTTGCTCACTTACCTTTGTCAAGCCGGTAAAAATTGGGGCAGGATTCACCTTCCGTTTGTCTTTTTGGCTGTACGAAAAATGGACAGTTGCTTTGGTTGCCTGATCTGCTTTTACCCTGATCCATTCGCCTTTTTCTGTAAAGGGAACATTTACAGCTACATCTGCATTGAGTTTTAATGATTTAAGTGTTTTCCAGGTATTATTGCCTTTTTCGTCTATTTCAAAAGTAAACGTTACAGGTTGTTTTCCTTCATTTTTTACCCATGCTGATCGAAAGTCCCAGCCAGCAAAAAGAAAGGGTTCAGAAATATCCCCAGCTTTAAGTTCTTCCGATAACCAGACTGCACCTTCTGAAGTGGTAGGCCCCAGCTGGTCTGGTGTTTCAGGGGACGTGAACCATATATTCGAATTAGATTGTCCCGGACCGGCAATATTACCTTTGGCTTTGCGTTTGTTCAGGAACTCACTTTTCGCTGCATCGTCGCATCCAAAGACAAGTTGATTGTTCCACCGTGCAAAATCACCAATTACTTTTAAATAGGCAGACCGTGGACGGATACCGGCTGAATTTTCTGAAGTAAAAATTCCGGGAAAACGCCAGAACATACCGTGCATTGTCATCATATAATCAGGTTTTTCGGCTGTTCCTAAATCACGGATTCGGGGCCACTCGGTATTCCAGCCGTGAGCTCCGTCGTAACTGTGACTCGCCTTTGGCAAACGGTAAAAACTCCATTTAGCGTTGTCACGGACACCTACCAATAACGATTTATGATCCCATCCGTTTACCCAGATCGGGTCGGTGGCAGGATTTGAATTTCCATAGATTCCGCCAGGACCGGTCACCTCAGTAAACTGATTCCTACGGATAACCGTCCAGTCTTTCCCGTTCCATTCTGCCAAAACACCCGACTTGATATCGAATTTTTTTAAAGCCTCAGGAGATGGTTCCCCATTGTTGCTGTAAACCATAACGCCCTGGCCTGAATAAAACCCTTTCCCATGGGCTCCGGGAAGCAACGTCCCATCAAAATTCCCATCTGTATCATTGATCTTCTTTTTTGAAACATTGTTATCTTCATAAAGCATCGTTGGTTTTAACGTTTTCACATCTACTTCATAGAAGCCTTCTTCCATAGTGCCGTAATAAATTTTATTGGCCGGATCGGTCAGGTGCCTGGCATTTCCTGTATGGCGACCAGGCATATCTTTGTATGAAATAACACGCACATTACGGTTGACATCAATGGCATAAGGGCCGATAAACAGCTGATTACTTTCTTTATGAATCATTCTGTTGGCAGGAGTACCACCTATACTTTCGGGTCTGACAATTCTTTGCAGATCGGGTGTAATTTCGTAAAGTTTATCTGACGAACCAAAAGGCAGGTGCGGACCATAAGTAACTAACCACAAGCGGTCTGCCCAAGGTACAACGGCTCCCGTGCCACATTCACCTTCGTTGTTATAATATGCAAGGTGGGGATAAATGCCGCTGAAATTCTTAGTTAACTGATTTTTTTGTGAAAATCCACCAACGGTTATGAACAAAAATGCTGCAATAAATAATAATAACTTAATTTTCATGGGTTAAATTGTTTTAATTATATTGTGTTAAATACTGATATGCAGGAACAACCATTATTTCATACTGGTCTTCTTTTATTGAATCTGAATTTGAAAATGTTACTATTGTAGCTTTGAAAAGATTAAAAAATCGCATGGCCTGAAGTAATCCATTTTTTTCCTTTTTCAAATTGTCCGGAGTAAGTTCATAACAAACCTGCACCAATTCGACTACCTGACTATTCTGCATAGCAACAAAATCACATTCACCTTTATCGTCAAAGTAAAATAGTTCAGTATATTTTCTTCTTAAATGCAAAAATATCAGGTTTTCAAGTTTTCTTCCTAAATCCTCTGTTATCGAATTTGAAATAACATTCACCATTCCCAGATCTATGGCATAAATTTTTCGTGGATTAATCAATTGTGCTTTAGATGAATAGCTGAACATTGGAAGAAAACTGATTAAGTAAGAAAGCTCAAGGTGTGAAAACCAACTCAAAACGGTGGTTGTTGCCTTTATCGAAAGTGGCTGCTTTAGTTTGGTAGCTGTAATCCGGTTACCAATATTTGAAAACAGGTACAATGCTAACCGATGCAGACTTTTGACATCTTTTATTCCATAACGGGCAACAATATCACGATTAAGGACATCTTCAAAGAGGGTGGCTAATTGCTCTTCATCTTCATTTTCTAAAAATTCCGGAAATCCACCAGTTTGTAAATAAGTTTTTAAACTTTCTTTCGTTGCGGCTAACCCTCTGAAATTTAAGAATTCACGGTATGAAAAAGGAAAAAGTTCCTGTGAAATATGTCGCCCTGTAAGCCGAGTCCCTAATTCTTTACTAAGCATTGAAGCATTGGAACCAGTGATGACTACCTTAAAACCTTCATCCAACTTTTGACGGACATACATTTCCCAACCTTCAACCAATTGAAGTTCATCAAAAAAAAGTATCGTAGGCCCTTGGTTGTCAATAATATTGTCTAATCTTGAAAAATCCAAAAGTGAAAATCCATATAATTGAGGTGTATCAAAATTGAGAAACAATACAACCTCATTGTCCATTCTTTTTAACATCTGCAACAATACGGTGCTTTTCCCGCATCGCCTGACACCGGAAATAACCAATGCGTGTGAAGACAAGCTCTTTGTTGCAGGAACCAGTTCCCGCTCCAAGCCCAGATCCTTTAATGTTAAACGTAGCTTTTGCTTAGCTATCATATATTCAATGGTACTTTCAAGAATCATAACGACTAAACTTGTTTGTTGCAAAGATACATATTTGTTTGTTACAATCAAACAATATTATATCCTACTAAACTGCAATAGGCTATTATTCTGATCTTATACAATTTATAAAATTTTATTCACTGCAAAATTAGTCAGTGCAAGAAGAGCAAACATGTTTTTTGCAAAGACTCCTGCTATACCGCTTCAACACCGATTATTTTAAAATAATTTTACCTTTCCTTTTAAACTATTGTATTAATTATTACTTTTAAAACCTGAAAATTTGATGAGACCGATCTTTACAATGCCTGATTAAATGGAGCATTCCCGTAAAAATTGGGTTCAGACGAAATTCATTTTGTGGTCTGCCGCACTGTATGGACAGGAACCAAGGATTCTTTATCAATCACGTATATTACATAATATGTATGTGACTGAAGGGGCGAAGCTGTAAAAGGCCAATATCAATGGAGGCATTTCAGAGCCACTTAACGACAGAATCGTGACAACAAAAACCTCTTTTAAACTTTGTGAACACCAGAATTTGCTCAAAAAATATTTCAAAACACGGATTACCGGAATG
>CAILKW010000316.1 GCA_903834845.1 uncultured Bacteroidia bacterium
TATGGTTGAATATGCAATGCTAAAAGACACTTCTAAATTGATTGTTTCAAAATATCAACTTTACTTACCTGATTTAGAACAATTAAAGAACAAAGTACGAGAAATAATTGACAAATAATTTGACTATAAAATCAGACAGGAGGCCCATTTGCGCTCGCCTTAGGCACATCACAAGCTCAATAAGTCGGCAGCTTATGTCCGATATGGGCAATTGAAGAGATACCGTGCCGAGGTACAAAAAATACAACGAAGTTTTGAGTCTTTATAATGTGACGTGCTGAAAACCAAATATTGCGTTTCAAATAAGAAGAAGAAAAACAATCGGTTGCTAACAAAAGCTACTTGCAATCGGGGTAAAGTGCTGAAATTGAGATTATCGTTCTTAGAGAGATTTGAGTCACAAACAAGTTAAAGTTTCCAAAATCCCCGACAGCAATTAGCTTCGTCCGTTAACCACAACACACAATTACAATATGAGTTTCTGTGGTTTTCATTTTGAATCTCTCGCATGAAATTGTATGTCGAGGGATTGGTTCGCTGGTCAGATTTCCCATATTGGTTATACCCTAAACTGTCAAACTCAAAACCTGATAGCTTACGAAAATAGCAAAACCATTGAATTTTAGGTTGTGCTATAGAACTTTTTACTTAATTCTCTGTCAATTACAGTTTTTGTTAAAGTTTAGGTTGGTTTATTACACACCCTAAATCCAATAAAATCTAAAGGATAAGATCAGAAACAAAATTCGTTGGAAAAGCTGAATTTTTGAATCATAATTTTTTTAGTTTTTTCATGAACCGGTGCACTCAATTAAATTTTGTATATTTGCAGATTACAAAAAAGTTTAAGGATGAAAAAGGTAACAGAAATGAGCGACATAAAAAGACCCCATAATAAAGCGGGAATTTTGTTTGCAGCACCAAATCAGCAAAATATTGCCAATAACAGCCTGCGCCTGAGGCCTATATATCCACAACTTTAGGGATATACAGGTGTTATGCGGCATACTTATAGAGACAGAACAGTAAAAAGAGAAACAGACATATGAAAATATTTATTTCTGAAATCGACAGACAAAATGCGAGGAGTGTAGCCATAAAGAATATAGCTAGACATTTTAACATTCCAGATTGGGAATTTGAGTCAAATGAGAATCTAAAAAATGAGATTGACAACATTGATAATCCCGATGCTATTACCATAATTCGACTCCTCGATTATTATTTCACTGCTTATGACAATTGGTTTAATTTTTATCAAGAAAAAAAGGCTATAGAAACTCAACAAGAGGAAGAGTACGAATTGAATAATGAAGAACATCGGGAATTGCAAGAATTGATAACTAGAAGGGAAGCAACTCTTGCAAAACTCCAAACTGAATTTGACAGACTTCAATTACAAAGATTCAACCGCAATCAGTTCGGTGTACGTATTAATGGAATAATAAACGAAGACATATGAGTTTTAATCTTTTCTCCCTTGAACAATTTATTACGGAATTAAAGAAACCACTTGAATCCGCAGACAAGGACTATGTCTACTATTATAGAGGCTGTGCCACCTACGACTGGAAATATAATCTTGTACCTGGCATTTACAGAGACAGTTATATTAATGACGAGGATATTAGCTTTCGAGAAATGGTAGTTAGAAGTCCCGATGAATTCAAAAACGATGGAACTACACTTGAGAAGTTAGTTAAAATGCAACATTACAGTCTGCCAACTAGACTTCTAGATATAACGAGTAATCCTCTTGTAGCATTATATTTCGCTTCATGGCAATTTGGAGACAAAAAAACAGACGGAAAAGTTTACGTTCTTAAAATAAGAAAGGACGAAATTAAATATTACGACAGCGACTCGGTAAGTCTCATTTCCAACGTTGCTAAACTTAGACTTGATAAAACTAATTTTACAAAAGGCTTTGATTATCTTATACATGAGATTAGAGAGGAAAAACCTTACTATAGTGATGCCTTTCAAACAGAAAATGAAAAGGACATAGTGAAGGTTTTTCCTGTTAAAGTGAAGCTTAATAATAACAGAATCGTAAGACAGAGTGGTGCATTTTTAATTTTCGGAATTAAGGATTTAAATACAAAAAAGGAATCCGCAATTTTACCTTCATCAGTTGTTGTTGCTGAACTTAAAATAGATACAACCGCAAAAAAGGACATTCTTAATTCCCTTAACTCTTTAGCTATAAATGAAAGCACCTTATTCCCTGAGCTAGAACATGCAGCGAGTTATTTACGAAAATAAAAAAATGAAAGACAAGAAAATATCTCCACAAGCAATTTTAGCATTAAAGGAAGCCCTTTCAGTAATTTTTTGGAAAAGGGAAGACTTACAAGATTTTATAAAACTGTCAATTTAAAATAATGCCATTGTTGGGACAATTAATTGGGGCGGGACAAAGAGGGAAGCAGTAAAAGAACTCATTGAGAGAATGACAAACCGACTTGATATCTACAAGGCCGATTTAATGCATTTACTTATTGCAGTAACTGACTTTAATAATTTTAGTAATTTGAAATATTGGGATGATGATGGCTCTAAAACTAAGAAAGCAAAAGAAGCCGTCAACAACTTAAGAACTTACACTAAGGGTTATATTCAAATAACCCAAGAACAAGAAGAAGGCCAAAAGAGGAAGGTCGAAGCAGAAAAGAAAATCATTAAGAACAAATCCCTTAATGATGAATTAGCTGCATTGAAGGTACGTTTCAATTTAATGTCTACAGCAAAGGATTTACAAAAGCGTGGCTTTGAATTAGAAAAATTTCTTTATGATTTGTTGCTGCTTTATGAATTGGAGCCTAAAGGATCATTTAAGAACTATGGTGAACAAATTGATGGTGCTTTTACATTTCAAGGAACAGACTATTTGTTAGAAGCAAAATGGAAAAAGCAAGTTGACAGAGGAGAATTAGCAACATTTTGTTATAAAGTTGAGACTAAATTTAAAACAGCGGTGGGCCTTCTTGTAACAATTGACGGAGTGACGAGTGAGGCAATTACACCTGATTTTAAATCAATTATTATTATGGACGCGTTTGATATTATTGCTATTCTAGATGGACGAATTAGTTTAACGGACTTACTATTTAAAAAACGGAGAAAGGCAATTGAAACAGGCAAAATATATTTGAATTATAGGCAACTATGAAGAAAGTACGACCGAATAACAGCACCTACCCAAAAGGCGGGGCTTCGCGTTCCATAGACAGTTTTGTGGTTAATCAAACATTAGTTTTTCAAATCAAGTTTTGTGGTAAAAGCCCCGCCCTTCGGGTAGCTGCAAAACGTTGCCTGCAATAGTAGAAAAAAAACTCACAAATAAAATCCTTTGGAAATAGTAAACTAATTAGTTAACTTTGCGGCATGATTCGGAAAGTTATTGCATTTAAAGACCATTTCATAAAGTTTTATAAGTCACAAGACAATAAGCCTCAAGATAATATTGAATATGTGCTTGACTTAGTGAGATTTGAAAAACAAGTCCCAATAAAATTTTTAAAATATCTTTAGGAAACGGATGGCATTTATGAAGTTCGCATCATTACGGCATTTAAGAGTATTAGGATTCTTTGTTTTTTTGATAAAGGTGATTTGATAGTATTGACAAACTGTTTCATCAAAAAGACTCAAAAAACACCAAAACAAGAAATTAAACTTGCTGAATCGCTTAAAGCTGAATATTTGATTGAAAAGTATGGAGGAAAATAATATGAATAATGTGACTGATTTTGAGGATTTATTGAAAGAAAAATACGGAGAGAAAGGATCCCCTGCCAGGGATAAATTTGATGCTGATTCATTAGCTTTTCGATTAGGCGTCATGCTCAAAGAGGCAAGACAGGAATCAAAAATTACCCAATCTCAACTTGCGGAAAGAACTGGAACTAAGAAAAGCTATATATCCAGAATTGAAAACGGCCAGAGTGACATTCAGATTTCAACGTTCAATAAATTAATTGAAATAGGATTGGGAAAACATTTAAATATATCGATAGGTAAATAATTGCAGGCAAAACGCGGTATATGCAATGGCTTGGTGGTTAAAGAACATCAGGTTACTTTAAAACATACGCCACTGCATATACCGCCATCCGTAATATAATATTAAAAAAGACAGCATGTATAGAATCGCTTTATTAATTTTATTAGTCTTCGCGACTACACAGATTTATGCCCAAGAGATTAATTATCAAAAGAATTTGAAATTGGCCACTGACTTGTTTATTGCAAAAACGGAGTTGTCAGACACGGTTTTAATTAAGCTTGTACCGAACAACTACGATGAATTCAACCTTTTGTATGGGACAACATATCCCGGCAATAAAATGCAAAATACCGGATTCTTTTACACCGTCACACAGCTAATATTTGACAAGTTTATAATCGAGAAAAAGGAGAAGTTTTATTTACCAAGTTTACTGCTATCAAGCTTTGCAGACGGTGAGTTTGGAGAGTCATTTGTAGAAAACTTGGAGGTAATTATTAAACTTGACAAGAACAAATTTTGCGAATCAATAAAGGGTAAAAAGTTCGCAGACCATAATCCAATAAAATATTTTTCAGAGCAAAATAACTGTAAATGAAAACGATGTACGACAAAAACTATATGTCAATTGCCGTTGCCGTGCTGATGCGGAAGTTCATTGCCCGCAACAACTTTTGTGCGATGCTAAAGAGACCAGACCCTCATTCGGCAGCCGATCACAGCGCAACCATTAGTGTCAACAATGTTAATATTAATACTATACACATGAAAAACAAATTCTTTTCCCTTTTGGTAATTGCCATTTTAACACTTGGCAATCAGGTTTGTAAATCTCAGAATACACAAACCGATGACCCCTATCTCTGGCTTGAAGAAGTCGAAAGTGAAAAATCTTTGGAATGGGTCAAAGCTAAAAATGCAATTTCAGAAAGA
>CAILKW010000317.1 GCA_903834845.1 uncultured Bacteroidia bacterium
GCCACTCCTCCCGACAATTTGTCCGACAACTTTCTGGAATAACTCACATCAAAAGCAAATTCACTTGGACTAACCGTTCCCTGAGTCATTTGATCTAAACCTGTCAGAGTAATATCACCCATCGAAAAATAGCGTAGAGACGTTCCAATTACCTGATTATTATCCAAACGATAATACCCTGACAAATATGCAAGATTGATATCGTTAACCAATGCCCTCAACCAAGGTGTGTATGAAAGTGACAATCCGAATTTCCCTTCGGTAAAAGCAAATTTAGAGGGATTGACATATTGAGAATTCGCGTCCGGCATAGTTGCTGCTCCCACATCTCCCATTCCACCATGTCGTGAATCGGGTGTGATTGTAAGAAAAGGAACAGCGGTAGAAATAGGATTATAACGCACTTCCTGTCCTGTAGGTGCCTGTCCAACAGAGCTTAAACATAGTGAAAACGAAAAAACAAACAAAACAAAACTAAGTTTAGTAAACTGGTTCATAAGAAAAAGAATTAAAAGTAAAACTTTTATTTATCATTGAACAAAGGTGCAATTAAAAATCGATTTTTTCACATATTTTTACAAAAAAAAAAAGAAAAATTCGTTGTCAATCCAGAATAATTATCTAATTGAATTTTTTTGAAAAATCGGCTGCGTCTTATGTATTAAAATGACTGTTGACCTTAAATGAAACGAGCCATGAGCAGTAATTCTCACACTGCAGGATGATTATCATGGTGAATTCCACGTGGCAATTAATAAGCAATTTGTAAACACATGAAACGAGCCATGAGCAGTAATACTCACACAGCCTGATGATTATCATGGTGAGCTCCCACGAAGGATCGGGGCAGGCTATGTGGCCATAAAAAAAACGAATTATAAACACATGAAAAATATTACTGTTTACTTTATATGTAAAATTTGAAGTATTGCACCTATTATAAGCTTGCTCTTTGCCTTTTCCCTGACTATCATTTCATCAATTTCTTTTTCGAGGGTATTTTCTTCAGGATTATGCTTAGATTTTTTACTTTTTTAATACTATTATTTTTTACCATATTTTTTTTTATAAATACACAAACACAAGTATTCGAAATGCAAATAAACGACCTTAATAAAAATCTGGGGTACCTTAACTACAGCTTAATCGCATTTTTAGTTAATTGATTATATGATATATACAAGAGCAAAATTTTTGCAGAAAATGTGGTCGAAACCGGTTTTTTGTGGATTTTAGCATGGTTTTACTCCAATTGAAGCTGTTTTGGAGAGAAAAAGAAGAACAAAATTAAGGTTTATTATGGTGGTCAATTTCGGTATAATCTGTTTTTCCGCGCGTTTATTGATGGTTTTGTTTTCTGTTGAAATCCTCAACATGGTTTTGGTTCGATTCGGCCATTCAATTTTTATCAATTCTTTGTTTGTTCATTTTAGGCAAGATTAATTAAAAGGTTGAATTCATGCCGATGAATTCAAGAAATTATTTCAATATTTTGTACCTTTGCA
>CAILKW010000318.1 GCA_903834845.1 uncultured Bacteroidia bacterium
AATACCATCTTTGGCAACAAGCGGAAGCTTATCAACTACGTTACTGATCTCTACCCACGGTTGCCCTTTTATGAGACGTACCGAGCGCGAGACACTGCGACAGCCTTTTGCCTGAGATGTAACACGCAATTCAACAACGAGCGCCCCTGCTTCAATAGTAGAAATAACAATATTTGAATCGGCCTGTGCATTGTCGCTGTCACCTGGCATCCAACGAAATGCATTAAGACCTCCATTGACTTTTACATTGGCAAAATTACGTCCTGTTGCCTTGTCCACAAGACGGGAAATATTGCCTGTTGAAGGATCTATTGTTACACTTATAACCTGATTATCGAGGGTAGTACCCTGAATTTTGCACCCTTCCGATAACTGAGATTTCCCTGCTGAAACAGTGAAATGGCTTGAGCCAAAAGCAGGGACATCGGAAGCCATAAATGCAAGTTCCCCTGTTGAGAGCCTTTGAGAAGGTACATCTTTTTCCTGATTATCAATGACGCGATCACCGCGTGAGCTTTCCGCTTTTGAAAGTGTAACTAATCCGCTATGTTTCCAGGAATGAGTGTTGAACACAGTAATACCACCTTTTGACGGCCCTTCATCAGGCCCCAAAGCTCCTGTTGATTTGTCGGTTGCAGGAGCTAAAGCATCATCAAGCAAAGTTCGTGTGCGGTCATCAGCCTCACGGAAATAACTTTGCTTAACCTTCCAAATTGCATCCTGAAAAAATGGTTCAGTCGGATTTTCGGCACACCAGGTATGTTCGGAACTAAGAGCAATGTATCGCCACGCTTCATCGAAAATAGTCCGTGGTGCAGGCTTACCCGGACGGAGCATCGTCCAAAGAGTTTCAGCCTGAACCAACCGTTCTTTGGCATTTCGGTTGATAGCAGTTAATCCTGCAGCGGTGCCAAGGCCATCAGTCCAGTATTCGGTAAAGTCTCCCTTGACTACCGGAAGCTTGTCACCATAATTCTGTTCAATCATACTCATAATTTCATGGCCACCGGCAATGACAAGATGAGGATAGGCATATTGATCATTCCAGGCTTTTACAGCGTCAGGAATGTCTGCATCAAGAGGACAATTATCCCACAGAGACCAGGAAACAACATAAAAATTGTAAGGATTATCTGATCTTTCACGCTTCAATAATGCTTTCACAAAATTCACATTTGCACTGTCAGTTTTGATTATGGCAGGAACTTTATCGGGATCGCGCTGGCCAAACCAGGGACGGCCTGTCGTGCCGCCTTTAGTCATACTTCCACTGTTGCCATAACCTCCGGGTTGAAAAAAGAGGATTTTTGATTTACCATCAGGCCCTACCCACCAAAAAGGTTTTTCATCTATACTGCGACCATATCCGGCTCGACAGGAGTTAGGCCACGACATAATGTAACGAACTCCCTGCTGAGCCATCACAGGTACAAGTCCCCACGACATGCCGGGAATATCCATCTGCTGCAATGTAGTCATCGGAACTCCGGTCAGTTTTTGCATCTCACGACTGAAACGAAACACCTGAAACATTTCTTCATCAGAACAACCACTGGTATTGAGGTTCAAATAACTGGCATCAATGCACAGATAGCCACTCTTAATTGCTTTAACAACACGCTCTTTCTGTGCCGATGTTGCTGATAACCAATAGCGTTCAAGAGGCCATGTAATCTCAGGATTCCAACGGTATTGCGAACCTGACGGATAATTTTTTGTAGCTTCACCAAGTTTAATACCCTCGTCAATATTAATTTTATGGAGTATTTCGACATTCTCCTGAGTATTGGTATAGCCAATATCAACATGAGAATGTGCATAGATATAGACTGTCCAATGGCGTAAAGCGGGGACAATAACGGCCTTCTTCAATGATTTTGAACCTTGACGAAGTGTTAGAGCTACTTGAGTTTCCTGTTTTACACCAACATTAAAAGGTAACAGAACGCTAAACTCAGACCTTCCACCCGCAATTTGCGAAATCTCCGTGATTTCTTTCCTGCCATCAACGGTAACTTCTACCTGTGCTTTGCCTGAAAGCTTTGATCCCGTGAAATTGATTGATATTTCACGACCAGGTTTACCATCAGTACGAAGCCGATAGAAAGGTTGCGGAACGCAAACAATATCTTCAGGGAAAATACCGGAATTTAAAGATTTAGAATTTAATTGGGTGTTTTGACTATATGCTGTAAAACTAAACAGCAGTAAGATAATTAGTTTGATTCGATTCATAATTTTCTAATAGTTGATTTATATTTGTATTTCATACTTCTAAAGTATCATGTCACAAATATTCCTTTGGTAATTTCCATGGTGAGCGATAATCGGGAATTGCCAGTTTAGCGGCTTCTTTGTCTCCTATGATTTTTTCTTTTTCGGGATCGAACCGCAGCGAGCGGCCAAGTTTCAGAGAGAGTGTGCTGAGTGCAATTGGAACGTCAATCTTTACATGGTAACTTGGATTGCATGATGGTTGCTTGCGTGACTTTATACATTCGAGCCACTCGAGTTCATGACCGGGAGATGGCGGTATAGAAATTGGAGGTGTGGACATTCCATTCATTCTGTCGCCTTCGGGTAAAATGGTGTGGTTTTCATAATCGGTATGTAACGTGCCGTTAACGCCATGAAAATATATTCCCAATCTGCGTCTGCTCTCTTTACCACGAAGAAAATCGAAACCATAACTATTTGTAAGTGAACTCATCCAAGTCATTGAAAGTTTCGGATAGCTCATTATCACTTCATGGTTGTCGTAAGCATCTCCATCATCATCAATAACAAAGCGTCCGCCTGTCGCGCTTACCTCTGTTGGATATCCAAGACTAAGTGCCCAAACAGGCAAATCAATAATGTGCGGTGCCATTCCGGGTGTCCAGCCACCACTGAAGTCCATCCAGAAACCATGATAAAAAGCATCTTTAACCAGATTGGGATTGAATGGTTGCATCCGGGCCGGTCCTACCCACATATCCCAATCCATCCCTTTTGGAATTTTGTTAGTGTTATTGCCATAGCCTATCCCTTTTGGAGCTTCATTCATTACAAAAAAAGTTCTGACAGTACCAATTTCACCGAGATTTCCTGAGCGAACCAACTCTACAACACGCCGGTAGTTCTCACTTGCGTGAATCTGAGTACCGATTTGACAAATGATATTATGATTTTGCACCGCATTTCGTACAGCAAGACTTTCACCAACGTGCATTGTCATAGGTTTTTGCAGATAAATATCTTTTCCTGCCTCGCAAGCTGCAATAGCCATTAATGCATGCCAATGGGCTGGCGTCGCAATAATCACTGCGTCAAGATCTTTATGGAGAAGCATCTCCCTGAAATCGGTATAGCCGGTACAAGTATTTTTAAATTTTCCAACTACGACATCTAACCGTTCTTTCCAAACATCACAGGCTGCTACAACTTCAACGTTGGGTTGTGATGCACATGCCTTGAGGTTCGCGTTACCCAAGCCACCACAGCCAATAATACCGAGATTTATACGATCACTCGGTGCCGTACCATGTCCTTGAAGTACTGACGATTGTAAAATCATGGGGGAGGCAATTGTTGCAGCTCCTGTAGTCTTTATAAACTGCCTGCGCGAAAAAAACGGATTGGAATTGTTTGCTTTCATAACTTTGAAATTACTATTAGTTTTATAATATAAATCCATTCAACTATTTATTACTCATAATTTGTTCTTTAAGCCATGTGGGTCTGTTTGTTGTTATTGTTTCCACACCGAGATTTTTCATTCTCAAAGCCTCATCCACAGCATCAACAGTCCAGCACCAAATTCCCAAATTTGCTTTACGAATCTCGTCAACCACTTGCTGATCAATAATTTTATAATACAAGTCAACGCCGTCAAGTTTATTTTTTATGACATCCGGAATTTTCTTTAACACATCCTCCTTTGCAGAAGACAAATAATAACATGGTAATTCGGGGAATATGGACTTTGCGAGACTGATAGTTTCAAAATTGAACGAAATAAAGGCGATATTCCCTGATTTCCAATATTGTCCAATCACTTTTTGAAGTTCGGGAAGAACTTCCTTACCGCATTTTATTTCAATGACCAACAACCTGTCTTTAGGAACGGTTTCAAGCACTTCCTGCAAAAGAGGCATTCGTTCTTCCGAAAACCAGGGAGAATTGGTAGTACTCAGCTTTATAGTCAATTTTTTTAATTCAGAATAATCCGTTTTGGCAATGTCTAATTTCTCATTAGTAAGCCTCGCCGTATTATCATCATGCCACAGAACAATTTGGTTGTCTTTAGTTAACCGGATGTCGCACTCGGCACCATCGCAATTTAATTCCCATGCCAGTCTAATGGCTGCCAACGAATTTTCAGGGGCGTAATATGATGCTCCTCGATGACCGATATATTTAAGCTGTGCAATGGAACTCATGGTTATTAACAGTAATAAAGTGAATAAAATCAATGCTTTCATGGAAAAATATATTAAATTATTGTCTTTCTTATGCTGTTATTTCGTACCTCCCCACCTATCTGAAATCAAAAGTAAGTTTCATGTTTAGTTTTCCGCCATGAATTTTTGCAGCACTAAACTGAGCCGGAATTGATTGCGGCCCGGAAGCTGCCGCATCGGTAAACTTCGTTCCAATTGCATTGATGCTGTGCAAAAACGAAATATCACCTTTAGGATATTCCATCTTTGCTTTGGCCGGAGCTTTCGGTTCTAAAGGGGTAAATATACGAAGAAAAATATCTTTATTATGGATATAAACCTTAAAATCGGGAACATTTTTCCCAATTATTTTAACCCAGTAAACATCTGAATGATAACCTTTGAATTCTGGGTAAACATAGCCTGACTCACCCGTAATTGTATTGTTATACGACTTCTCCCAAACTCCGAATTCAGTTCCTTTCATCCTGTTTTTATACACACGATATGGGCCATCGCCAAGCCATTTCATACCTGCCACACTCTCTTCAGGATAACTAAAAGTGATTCCGGCAAATAAACTGTTATTACCAGGTTCATAGCTCACCTCAATATCCAACATTCCATCACCATTCACAACCCAATTTATCTTATCCTGATTGTCGTAAATGGTTTCAATCACAAGCTCATTCCCATCGAAACGGTTTGTTACCTGCTTGACTTTCTTATCTTTACTTACAAAAAATGGCCCGTTGGAAAGCGGTATCAGTTTTTCTCCCTGCCTGATTTGTTGAATAGTTCCATCGTCTTTGTTAAAAGTGAAATTCAGAGTACCTGCTTTTACAATCAGCAAATTGCCATTTTCCTGAACAACAGGTTTTTGATTTGATGAGCCGGTCATGAACTCCTTTACCTTTTCACCGGGTGATTTTACAGGCCAACTTCTGGTATTCAGATGTCTGCCATAAAAATCTGTAATTTTAATCCTTATCACATCCATTGACTTCCAGTCAGAAGGCAATTTCACATTTAGCGACCCTTTTTGACCCGGAGCAAGATCAATTTTGAGGCTCTCTTTCTCCAAAACAATTTCCGCTTTTTGATCATCTGCGTTCGGGAGTTTAACCCATTCAGCAGTTAACCGGCACTGATTAAGATTAGTATAGAAATAGCGGTTCTCAATTTGGAATGTACCATTGAATTCAGGTGTGATATATCGTTTCTCGAAATAAACCGGCGACCAAATATCTTTAATGGTGTAAAAGCTCCCCTCCTTTTCGTGATATGGGCCCAAAATACCATCAGGTGCTGTGTTTCCGTTTGTGTCAATGGCACGATTGCGGTCGGTCCTTTCCACACCTTCATCGGCAAAAACCCAGAGAAAACCACCTGCTGCCAACGGGTCATTCCACATTCTAAGCCAGTAATCTTCGAGACCTGCACCAAGTCCGCCATCGTACAAACCATGCAAAAACTCTGTTGGGAAAAAGATTTTTCGTTTGCTGTAACCATCATTTTCAAGATAATTATAGTCAATATAATGAATTGTATTGGTCATGCCGTAATCCTGCCACGGATGCAATACTTCCCGTTTCTGAATATCAATTTCTGCAAAATCATCATTAAGATTATTATTTTCACCTCCTTCGTTGCCATTATCCCAAAAAATGATACTTGGATGATTTACATCACGGGCTATCATCTCTTCGAGTAATTTCCGGCCAACTACATCATCGTACGAAGGTTTCTGCCATGCCGTAAGTTCATCAAGAACAAACAGTCCGAGCGAATCGCACACATCGAGGAAATGTTCATCAGGAGGATAATGCGACATTCGCACAGCATTCATATTCATATCTTTAATCAGATTAACCACATCAATACTAATAGCTTTTGATGAAGTACGACCAAATTTTGGATGAAAAGTATGACGGCAAACACCCTGCATTTTTATCCTGACATTATTTACATAAATCCCATCCTCGGCACGAACCTCTATCGTACGAAATCCTATTTTTTTGCTTGTCTCATAAATAACCTGATTGTTTTTGTCCATCAGTTTAAAAACCGCTGTGTATAAATTCGGAAATTCGGGATTCCAGGTAGCAGGATTGGTCAATTTACCTGTAACTTGTGTAACTCCCTTAATTGCTTCAGCCGTGAAACTTGTTTCAGTTTTTCCTGTTGCTGACACAATATCAACAACAACTCGCGAAGCATTTTTGGTGTTCGACAGATAAACATCAGCTTTGAAAGTGCCATCACCCTTTGCGTCAACAGCCACGTGCTGAATGTTTTCCATTGGTTTGGCTTCAAGGTAAACAGGACGGAAAATCCCACCAAAAACCCAGAAGTCAGCTTCTCTTTCGGCACGACTAACAGTGATATTATCAGAGTGTTTTTTCACAAAAACCTCAAGATCATTCTCTTTTCCGATTTTTAAAAGTTTGCTGATATCGTACTTAAACTGATAAAATGCTCCCTGATGTATAGGTCCCGCCGGTTTACCGTTAATTTTTACCTCAGTATCGGTCATTACACCATCGAAAACAATTGTAATCTCTCTATTTTTCCAACTCGAAGGAATCTTGAACTTGTATTTGTAAGTACCGGTTTCATTAAGTCGTTTATCGAACTTGTCGTGGCCATAGTTGTAAGCACCAAAACCCTGCTGTTCCCAACAAGAAGGGACGGCAATAGAGGTCCATTTACCACTATTCATACCTGCCGAGCAGTTAAATTGCCATTGAACAGTATTGTCAGCACCTGTTCCCGACAAATATAAAGTTTGGGTTGTTTGAGCAACAACAAGTTGTGCAAAAAAAAGAAGTAATCCGAAAAGAAAATGTTTCATAACAGCATTAATTTTTAAAACTGTCACAAAGTTATCAACTTTACAAAAATCTGTTTGGTTTTTGATTTATAATTAATAATTTTATGCTTTTAAATAATTTTTCATTTACTCCTAATACCCAACATTATGAGATTCAAACTTAAATTGTCGCTCGTTAACCGGAATCAAAAGACACAAAATTCAAACTCTTTTTAAATAATATAATCTCCAATAAATAAAATAAACCTTCAAGGTTGAAAAAATCATGAGGGTTTGATAAGGGGGGTAAAAAAATAATTACTATGGCATTAGGTTGGAACGAAATAAAAGAACGGGCCATTAAATTCTCGAATGAATGGAAAGAAGCCCACAACGAAGAGGCTGATGCAAAGCCATTTCTGGTCGAATTCTTCAACGTGTTTGGTATCACGAGTCGTAAGGTCTCTACGTTCGAGCACAGGGTAAAAAAGCTTGGCGAATTCGATGGTTATATAGACCTGCTTTGGAAAGGTACAATGCTTATTGAGATGAAAAGCCGGGGCAAAAACCTCGATAAAGCTTACCAACAGGCAAAAGATTACCTGCCTGGGCTGAAACAATATGAGCTGCCCAAATATATTCTCATCTCCGATTTCGAAAACTTTAGGTTGTATGATATTGAAGAAGACAGCCGTACCGATTTCAAATTATCGGAACTCGTTAACAATGTGCAACTTTTCGGTTTTATTGCCGGTTACCAAAAACGGGTTTATAAAGCGGAAGACCCTGTAAATATTGAGGCTGCTTACCTGATGGGTAAACTGCACGATGCTTTGAAAGATGCCGGTTACACGGGGCACGAGCTCGAAAAGCTTTTAGTACGGTTGCTGTTTTGCCTGTTTGCTGAAGATACTTCAATTTTTGAAACGCGCTTGTTTCAGGAATATATCGAAAACAAAACCAACGAAGACGG